>NZ_OSDX01000003.1:0-169502 GCF_900382755.1 Vibrio sp. Evd11 | reverse complement strand
TTTTCTGCAAGAGTTCGATGGTCTCAATTAGATCATATTTTTACTTGAATTGGTATAAGAGCGCTTTCGCAGGCTTAACAATGAAGGGCACTCGAATACCGCCTTCTGCCGTGTACGCTTTATACCAAGACAGACCACCGGTTGAAGCGCTTGCCCATTCAGGACCTAATGAAACGCTAGAGTTGGCTTTCCCTAGGTTTTCCGTCGAGTTGTCAAAGTGATGCGCCGTCCACGTTCGGATCAAATCACTGATGTTTTCACCGGTAATGTCCGCGGCTTCAGGGCCGTTGTCTGCCAGATACATAATGTAGGTATTGTCGTATTCGCCAATGTCTTTTAGGTAATCGACAACCTGACCGACTTGTTGGTCTTGCATCTCCATCATACCCATCGCCACCGCCATCTTCTTGCCATACCACTCTTGTTCTTTCTGAGACAAAGAGTCCCAAGGGCGACTTAATGCATTACGACTTGAGATATCGGCATCTTTAGGAATGACGCCCATCTCCTTCATGCGTTCAAAGCGGTCTTCACGAATCGAATCCCAACCATGCTCGACGTAGTAATCAACTTTATCTTGATACGCTGATTCTGGTGCTTGCAGCGGAAGGTGTATCGCAGTGAAAGGAAGATAAGCGAAGAAAGGCTTACCGTCGTCTTTCTTACCATCGATCATCTTGATGAGTTCGTTGGTATAGACTTGGTCGGAGTACTCGCCTTTGTATTTATCCTCAACGACTTCACCGTTTCTGTAGGTAGGCTCAACTTCAACGCCGGGAATGTCGCCTTTTTGAAGCGCTTCAGCGGTAGCCGCGTTTTTGGCAGGGAACATCATGTCGCGGTTAAAGTGATTCGAACCACCCGCTAAAATGCCGTAACTTTCCGAAAAACCTCGGTCATCAGGCAGGAACCCATCATCATGACCTAAATGCCACTTACCCGATAAATACGTGTTGTAGCCATTTTCTTTGAGCAGCGTAGCCACTGTTACGCCCTTCTTGGTCAGGTAGCCTTCATAGCCCGGTTTGCCAATCGCGCCCGGATAGACTGCATAATCAAAGGTGCCTAGCCCGACTTCGTGGCTGTTCGCTCCAGTTAACATCATTGAGCGAGTCACTGATGAGGTTGGTGAGGCATGGAAGTTAGTGAATTTAACCCCCTCTTCAGCCAACGCCATCAAGTTGGGGGTTTCGGCTTCTGAGCCATAAGGCTGGGTATCAGCAAAGCCAACATCATCACCGACAATAACAACGATGTTCGGCTTGTCTGATTCGGCGGCGAAGGCGGTGCTACTTGCGGCGGCCATCGCTGTGCATAGTAGGGATTTCTTGAATGTCTGCATAAGATGTCTCCAATAGCTGTGAATAATTTTTTCTGTGACTAACCTTTCTGTGATTAACCTGAGTTAGAATCTGAATTAGTGCGCGGCTTGGGACATCCAATGTAATAAGTCGAGCGCAGGGTCATAATCTTGAGCTGCTGCCAGACCGATCCAGGTGACAGCGTCCGCTTGGCTAACCTGAACGCCACTTCCAGAGAAGTACATTAGGCCAAGCTGTGTTTGAGCTTCAGGGCTACCGGCACTGGCTGCGGTTTCAAACCATTTCGCCGCTTTCTCGTCATTCTGCTCAACACCATCACCGCTCAAATACCGATAAGCGAGAGCAAGTTGCGCTTCAGACTGTCCTTCATAGGCTTCATCCAACAGCTGAACAGCATCTTGATGCTGTTCAGATAAAGCCGTGGAGCTTTCGCTTCCCACACTTGCCTTAGCAAAAAGCAGAACAGCCAAAGCACCAGTCAGAATCACGGTAGTTAAACGTTTATTGAACATTTATTTCCTCCTCGGGAATAAAGGTCACAACGTCCCTGTCGAGTGAATTAAGCGAAAAGTAGGAATGGCGCGATGATGCACAAGCTCGATAGCAATACGTTTTCAATCTTCATAATTTGTCCTCGATTTACAGTGCGTTTTTGAATGCTTAATGAGACGACTAAATCGCTTTTTCTATAATCTGTTCAATCGTTTGTTTTGAGATTGGATAGAACTGGAAGCAGATGTCTTTCTCAATCGCTTGAGCAATGTTGCGCTTCTCTTGGTCATCAAATTCCCAGCTACTGAAACGCTTCATCGCACTAACTTGGGTTTGGAAATTGTGTAAGAAATCCAAAACTCGTTGGTAAGTCATCTCGTCCGTTCCAGTGCTATCAAGCGAGAAGGCTTGAGCCAATTTAATTGCGTTTGGCATGTAGAATTCCGGCAGGGCTTCAATCACAACCGGCATCAGTACCGTGTTGGCATCGCCATGTGGAATGTGGCTAATCGCACCAAAAGCGTGAGCACAGTTATGAATCGGAATGCCGCCCAAAGACGAATAGAAAGCAGAGATCGCCATGGTACTTGCTTGAAGAAGGTTGCCACGTGCTGTTAGGTTTTCTGGCTCTTTAAGTGCCAAAGGTAAGTTTTCAACAATCAGTTTTGCAGCCTGAATGCCGTAAGCGTCGGTGAATGCATTACTCATTGGCGAGACAATCGCTTCAACAGCGTGTGTTAGTGCATCAATCGCGGTAGAACGAGTAAGGTGGGCAGGCAGCTTAGTGGTGACCGTTGGATCAAGAATCGCGATATCAGCTTCCAATCCCGATGCGACTAGGCTTGCCTTGATGTTTTCATGTTCGTTGTAAAAAACAGCAATAGGAGAAGCTTCTGCGCCTGTGCCAGCCGTTGTTGGTACGGCAATATGAGGCACTCGAATGTCTTCGTTGTTTGGCCACACTTCCATAAAGCCACCGCCAGCAATCACGGTACGGATATCATCAATCTGCTTATGAAGTGCGTATTTCACGCCCTTAGAAGCATCAATCACACTACCGCCACCGACAGACAAAATAGCGTCAGCATTTAAGCTATTAGCAAACTCAATCGCAGCGTTGATGTTGTCGCAAGTCGCGTCTGGCGCAATATCGGTGTACACACCAACCAGCTGAGTCGTTTGTTGGGTCACCTTTTGGTTTACAAACAACGCTGAGAATTGTTCAACAAAGCCCAAAGACTCCAAGCCTTTGTCAGAAAAAAGCACGACTCTTTTCGCGCCTAAGCGAGCAAACAGAGAAGGGATATTTTCGATGCCGTTCTCTTGAGCATGAACAATGGTTTTCAGTTGAAAGTTAAAGTTATTGGTAGTCATGGTGTTTACCTCGTTTATGTTTGATGACTAAACAACAACCAATACAAACCGGTCGATCTAAAGTGTTAATGTCAAAGATATGTCAATTAAGATCGTTGAGGATCATTTGTCGGAAACGAAAAAAGGCCCGCAAATACGGGCTTAGAAATATTAGAATCAACGTGCTGAACGACAGAGGTTAACGCAAGTGAGCGGGTACCTTTGTTTTGTCTCGGTTGAGATAGTAGTAGAGATAAACCAAAGAGTAGACGGTCACAAATCCATCGAGCGCAAACACGCCACTCCAACCATAAAACCATTCATAGTCATTGATACAGACGTTGTATAAGAAGATGCCAACAAACATCGACTTCTCAAATGCGCTGTAAATCATGGTCGAAGTACGCAGCGATTTGTACTTGGCCGAGAACATCAGCAACACACCAATACAGCCAACCATCACACCCCAGTGCTGATAAGTCCCCAACAGATACTCTTTATTTTCCATCATCGTATCGTTGTAAGAAAACAGTGTCTGCATACTCCAATCCGGTGCCAAGAAGGTAGAAAAAGCAGTGGCGGTTAAGAATCCAGTAACCATCAAATACGATTTCATGGTTCGTTCAAAAAAGCGTTCCAACATAAAATAACCTCTAAAAATAACTTCTTAATAATGAATAGCGTAATGACAGAAATGATTTACTTACCAAGCATGCTCATCACTGCTGTTTTTAATTCGTTGTCTTCTTTTGAAAACAGATGCTTAACTCGATGATCTAAGCCCGTTTCCAAGACTGTTTTGGCATGGGAGAAAGTGAGAAAACCTTCTTTACCGTGATAATTGCCCTGCCCTGATTCACCAATGCCACCAAACGGCGCATCATCAACCGCTAAATGGAAGACACAGTCATTGATACACATTCCACCGGAATGTACTTGGTGCTTAACCTGAGCCTGTAAACTCAAATCAAAGCTCATCAGATACAGCGCTAAAGGCCTTGGTTTGCTATTGATGACTTGGAACGCCTCTTCGATATTACGATACGTAATCAACGGTAATAGTGGGCCGAAAATCTCTTCATTCATCACCTTGGATGACAGGTTTGGTTCTACAATCAGATGCGTCACCAGTCGTTGGCAATCTAAGTCCATCGCGTCGTCATGGCAGGCCACGGTTCGAGTCCCCGCTTGTTGTTCTTCACTCAACAAACCCACTATGCGGTCGCATTGGCGAGGGTTAATTAAAGACGTCAAATTCTCGGAATAGACCCCTTCGTCAAACAGCAGTTGGTATTGTTTTTTATATTCCTCAATAAATACTTCGAGTTTTTCTTCGGGCAACAATACGTAGTCAGGCGCGACACACACTTGGCCGTTATTGAGGCTCTTGCCGTAAATGATTCGCTCGACAGCAATATCAATCGGCATGTCTTCTGCCACGATAACTGGAGACTTGCCACCAAGCTCAAGAGTCACGGGGGTTAGCGTGTCAGCCGTTGACTTCATCACTTGACGACCCATTTGGGTTGACCCCGTAAACAGAAGATGATCAAACGGCAATGCAGAAAACGCCGCGGCTATTTCGACCTCGCCCTCAACAAGACATACCTCGTTGGCATTGAAGACTTCATCCAATAGCTGTCTTAAAACGTGATTGGTTGCAGGCGTAAATTCACTCATCTTGATCATGGCAGGATTGCCCGCTGCCAAGGCTGAAATGAGTGGGCCTACAGATAACATGATAGGGAAATTCCACGGGGCAATGATCCCCACTACGCCTTTAGGCTGATAAACCACTTCAACGCGAGAAGTTGAAAGCAAAGGACCGGAGTGGCGAATTGAAGATGTCGACCAATGCGGCAAACACTCGATGGTGTGATCGATATTTCCTAAACAAGGAAGTATGTCAGCCATCAAAGTATCTTGTCGGCTGCGGTGACCATAGTCCTCACTCACTGCCGAACACAAGCGGTCTGTGTAGTCGATAAGAGCAGATTTCAGCGCTAGCAACTGTTCTATTCTCACCGGCACAGTGGACATCGGATCATCTGCAAAAGCTTCCTGCATACTCTTCAACGTCGCTTTCATTTGTGTCGCCGTCAATTCATGTTTCATACATCACCTCATGGTTAGGAGAGGCACACAATAATACACAACAAACCGGTCGGTCTAGTGTTATTTTGTCAGAGAATCGTCAATGCTTTTGTGAAACAAGTGAATAAACGTTAAACAAATTAAAAATCAGAAAGCTTGAGAATTTAAAATCGAAAGGGATAATTGGAAGACAGTTTGGACTGAAATTGTCAAAGGGATAGAGGCTATAAGATCAAAAACGGCCGCTCAAAGCGACCATTAAATATTATTTTAAGATGTTGTTTTTAAAACAATTAACTCAGCTAGCTAATTAGCTCTTAGCAACGTTAGCAATGCCTTCAAGCTGTAGAACTGGGGCAGCGTCGATGTCTTCGGCGTTCATCATTGCAGACACACGTTGCATCGAAGAAAGCAGTAGGCTTTGCTCCCATGCTTCTAAATTTTGGAATTTTTTAACGAAGTTATCTTGTAGCGGTGGTGGCGCATTGTTAAGTAGCTCTTGACCTTTTTCAGTCAGATTTGCGTGTACTTTGCGGCGATCTGACGAGCTGCGAACACGTTGTACGTAGCCGTTCAATTCCAAGCGATCGATGATCGTCGTTGTCGTCGCTTGACTCACATTAGTTTGATTAGACAATTCTTTGATCGTCACATTACCCATCTCTTGGATTGCGCGCATTAAAATCAATTGAGGGCCCGTCAAACCATACTCTTTACTCAGCTTTTTCGAGTGTAAATCGATAGCACGAATAATTTGGCGAATAGCGACCAAGATTTCGTCATGTTTATCCAAGATGCAGACCTTTGTACTAATATACTGTGAGTGACTTTACAGTGCCGTGGCGATGAGATTTCCAAACTGAACAGCTTAGGATCGCTTGAATTACACTGTAAATTGATAATTTACTTTATTGATTTTTCCGCATTGTACTGATGTTAATACTATTCTCAATCTTTTCTATACCACTAAACTTGCGTGGTACGGCACTTTTGCTTAATGAAGGGGGAATCAAAGCTTCAATGAAGACAAAAATAATGAGTTAGAGAACACAAACTCAAAGAATAATATATTTTAATAATCATAGAGGTAGAGAGACTTAACCCTCTCCACCCAATGAAAAACCAGCCTCAATAGCTAAGCTGAAAAACGAAATTTTACGCAGCGGTATTCATCTGAAAGTTACCAGTAAGCGCATTATAAAATTCACTGTTATCCAAAATACCGACCAGTTTATTGTCTTCCACCAGCAAAATCGGGTGATTACTTAGCTGTTTCAGTTTAATCGCATCGCGCATGCCGATCTCTGGGCTTGCCACTACAACACTCGACGCGCTGATTGCCGTCAAATCGTCAGATTCATTCCACTCAACAAGCGCCAACGTCGATTCACCTTTTACAGATAACGTACCTTCGCTCTGCTCAATCCATAAGTCTTTGGCATCACAGATCTTCCAGCTTTCATCTTCTTGTTTCAAAGAATCCAGAGGCTGCATCAACGAACGACCTTTAAGTACGTTCAACGGGTTAGTGTGTGCGACAAAGTCTTTCACGTATTCCGTTTTCGGCGTGAGTACGATCTCTTCAGGCTTACCGTGTTGAATCAATTTACCTGATTCCATGATCGCAATGTTATTACCAATCTTCAGTGCTTCATCCAAATCATGGCTCACGAACAGAATCGTTTTGTTGAGTTTGTTTTGCAGCATGATCAGTTCATCTTGCAGTTGAGCTCGAATCAGTGGATCAAGCGCCGAGAACGGTTCATCCATTAATAGGATGTCGGTGTCCATTGCAAACGCACGCGCCAAGCCAACACGCTGCTGCATACCACCAGAAAGCTCATGAGGGAATTTGGTTTCCCACTCTGCCAAACCCACCATTTCAAGCTGTTCACGCGCTTTAGCACGACGAACACCTTTTGCGACACCTTGCATTTCTAGGCCAAACGCCACGTTATCCAACACGTTTAACCAAGGCATTAGGGCAAACTTTTGGAACACCATAGAAACGCGGTGAGTACGAAGATGACGCAGAGTCGCTTCGTCGCACTGTTCACCTAAATCAACCAGCTTGTCTCCATCTTTGATCGCCAATGAGCCACGGCTGATCTCATTCAAGCCGTTAACTGCGCGAAGCAAAGAAGATTTACCTGAACCCGATAAGCCCATCAGCACACAAATCTCGCCTTCTTCAACGGTCAGCGACACATTGTCTACGCCAACGACTTGGCCAGTCTCATCAATGATCTCTTGGCGAGTTTTACCTTGGTCGAGCAGCTCAAGCGCTTGCTTCGGCTTGTCACCAAATACAACATCGAGGTTTTTAATGGTAATCGCGTCCATTGTCTTTTGTTCCTGAGAGATAGACATGATTAAGCTTCCTTCTGGTTTGGTGTTTTGCACAAGCGATCAAGAATGATAGCGACTAATACAATCGCCAGCCCGGCTTCAAAACCTTGTGAGATGTTCACTGTGTTCAATGCGCGAACAACAGGTTTACCAAGCCCGTCAGCTCCGACAAGAGCAGCGATAACCACCATCGAAAGCGACAACATAATACATTGAGTTACACCCGCCATAATGCTTGGTAAAGCAGCCGGTAATTCGACCTTCATCAGCAATTTCATACGGCTTGCACCAAACGCTTTACCCGCTTCAATCAACTCTTCAGGCACTTTGGTGACGCCTAAGTAGGTCAAACGAATTGGCGCGGCAATGGCGAAGATGATGGTCGAGATTAAGCCAGGAACGATGCCCAAGCCGAATAAAACCAAAGTCGGAATCAGATACACAAACGTTGGAACCGTCTGCATTAAATCAAGGATGGGTCTAAGCATCGTATATAACCAAGGGCGATGCGCGGCCATAATGCCAACTGGAACGCCAATTAATACGGAAATCGTTGTCGCTGCAAACACGAGGACAAAGGTTTCCAGCATTTCTTGCCAGTAGCCAAGGTTTAAAATAGTCAGCAAAGCTGCAACCACGAAAATCACAAGCGAGGGTTTACGGTGTAAATACCATGCAATCGCTGCGGTCATCACGATTGGTAAAGCCGGTGGCATCCACTTAAATACATCGACTAAAAACATAATGACGGTTTCTAGAAAAATCGAAATAGCGTCAAAGAATCCTGCTGCATTGATTGTTAGCCAATCAACACCCGCTTCCATCCATTGACCAACAGGGATTTTGTTTTCCGTAATAAAATTCACAATATTGCCTTTTATTATGGGTGGGCTACTTCAAACCAATCGAACAATTGGTCAGCCCACCTTTTTTATTTATAGAGCTTTGATAAATAGATCGATAGGTAGGTAGGTAAAACTAAGCTTTAACTTGCTTTAGGTATTCAGTAATCGCTTGAGTCGCTGATTCACCTTTATGCGTTTTTACGTTGTCTAACCAAGCTTCAACTTGTTGAGGGTTATTGTTCAACCATTGTTGAGCTGCTTTCTCTGGCTTCACTTTTTGGTTAAGAATCTCTTCCATCAACTGGTTTTCCATCTCTAGAGTGAACTCTAGGTTTTTCAGAAGTTGACCGACGTTTGCACACTCAGACACGTAGTTTGAACGAACATTGGTGTAAACATTTGCGCCGCCGTAGTTCGGGCCGAAGAAGTCGTCACCACCTGATAGATATTCCATCTCAACATTGCTGTTCATTGGGTGCGGTGCCCAACCAAGGTAAACGATCCACTGGCTACGACGAGCAGCGCGAGATACTTGCGATACCATGCCCGCTTCACTTGATTCCACTAGGCTGAAATCTTTCAAGCCAAACGCGTCAGAATCAATCATTGATTGGATTAAGCGGTTGCCATCGTTACCCGGCTCAATACCGTAGATGCGGTCTTTAAATTTGTCGGCATGTTTTGCTAGGTCGGCGAAGCTTTTCACGCCAGAGTCGTACACGTATTTTGGTACGGCTAGTGTGTATTTTGCCCCTTCAAGGTTGGCACGCACGGTCTCAACCGTTCCCGCTTCGCGGTACTTAGCGATGTCGCCTTCCATAGTTGGCATCCAGTTACCTAGGAATACGTCAATATCGCCGTTCGCCATTGAAGAGTAAGTAACCGGTACTGAAAGTAGGTCAGTTTTGGTTTTGTAGCCTAGGCCTTTCAGTAGCTCTGAAGTGACAGCCGTTGTTGCGGTAATGTCTGTCCAACCAACATCAGCGAAGCGTACGTTTTCACATTGTTGTGGTTCAACAGAAGCGTTAGCACCAAATGCAAATGAGCTGATCGCTAGCGCTGTTAACGTTTTTGTCGTCACGTTCTGAATATTTAGAGTCGTCATAATGGTTCCTTTTTATCTTTCCTTTTGCTGCTCGATATCAACACCGATAGAGAGCAGTTCTTCTGACTTTTGACTAATTAGTTTTGTTATTTTTTGCTTGTTACTTGTTGTTTTTATTCTTTGCTGCTTTTGCTATTTTTTAATCAATAACAGACGCTTACGCTTCTCGTACTGGCTTATTGATTCTTTGTGTTTCTTCCCACTCCGGTGCTATCCATACTGGAACGTTTTGCTCTTTTAGAACGGGCTTGCCCAAAATCAGGTCCGAGGCACGCTCAGCAACCATAATGGTCGGTGCGTTCAAGTTACCGTTTGGAATAACAGGGAAAACAGACGAGTCGACCACACGCAGATTATCAATGCCGCGAACACGACACTCTTCATCTAGTACCGCCATTGGGTCGTTATCTGAACCCATTTTGCAGCCACAAGAAGGGTGATAAGCACTTTCAACGTTCTGCTTAACCCATTCGTCGATCGCTTCATCAGAAGTTACGCTTAAACCTGGCTGAATCTCTTCACCACGGTAAACATCCATCGCTGGTTGCGACAAAATTTCACGGGTTAAGCGAATACAATCACGCCAATCTTGGCGATCTTGTTCGGTTGAGATGTAGTTGAAAATGATCTCTGGCTTGGCATGTGGGTCAGCAGAAGTGATCGCTACCGTACCGCGACTTTCAGGTTTGTTAGGGCCAACATGAACTTGGAAACCATGACCATCAAAGGCCGCTTGTCCGTCGTAACGCATCGCTGCTGGCAGAAAGTGATATTGAATATTCGGCCACTTCAATCCTTTGCGAGAACGAATGAACGCGCACGATTCAAAGTGATTAGTGGCACCCAAACCTTTGCGAGTCAAAATCCACTCTGCGCCAATCATGCCTTTGCTGACTAAACCAAGCTTGCTGTTGAGCGTGATGGGTTCGTTACAGTGGTATTGGAAGTAGACTTCTAAGTGATCTTGTAGGTTTTCACCGACACCGCTCAGTTCGTGTTTCAGCTCAACACCTGCCTTCTCAAGTACCGATTTCGGGCCGATACCAGACAGTTGCAGCAGTTGAACCGAGCCAATAGATCCCGCAGAAGAGATCACTTCTTTGTTCGCCACGGCCACTTGGGTATTGCCTGACTTTTCAAACTCGACACCAACCGCTTTCAAGCCTGATTGACCTTCTGAGTCTTGTGCTTCAAGTAAGAAACGACGCGCCACGATGCCTTTTTCCAAGGTGAGGTTTGAACGCTTCAATGCACGACGCAGATAAGCATTAGAGGTTGAGGCTCTAACACCCTTGTCTACCGTCATATGCATAGTGCCGAAACCTTCTTGCTGGTAGCCGTTGTAATCTTGTGTTTCTGGGTAACCTGCGTCTTTACCTGCATCAATGAATGCTTGGTAAAGGGGGTTAAGCTCCATATCGTTACCGTTACAAGTGCCGACAGGGCCATTGTCGCCACGATATTCGTCACCACCTTTATTCCATGATTCAGCACGGCGGAAGTAAGGCAAGCAAGATTGGTAATTCCAACCGGCTGCGCCCTCTTCTTCCCATTGGTCAAAGTCACAAGCGTGGCCACGAACGTAAACCATACCGTTGATCGATGAGCTGCCACCCAACACCTTGCCGCGTGGACAATGCAGTTCACGTCCATCAAGGCCCGGTTCTTGTTGGGTCTCAAATTGCCAAGCGTACTTTTCAGTATTCATCGGGTAAGAAAGCGCAGTCGGCATTTGGATAAAAATACTCTTATCCGTACCACCCGCTTCCAGTAATAAAACGCTATGTTCACCGCTTTCCGTTAGCCTATCCGCTAACACACAGCCGGCCGAACCCGCGCCGACGATAATATAATCGTAGCGTTGTTCCATGTTTTGATTTCCCTGAGATGAGTCAGTGGAGCTAGCTCTGTTAAGCTAGCTCATAAAATTGAGTGTTACGCGTTAGGCATAAGGGCTGGCGTAGTCGCCAAGTTCAATAAGAATGCTCTTAGTCTGCGTATAGTGGAGTAGAGTCTCTGGTCCGTTTTCACGGCCAACTCCTGAAAGTTTGTAGCCACCAACAGGCATTTCTGCTGGTGAGTCACCCCATGTATTAACCCAACAAATACCCGCCTGCATTTGATGAATAACACGGTGAGCGCGAGAAAGGTTTTGCGTGAACACACCAGCCGCAAGGCCGTATTGAGTATCGTTAGCACGACGAATCACATCGTCTTCATCAGTGAACTTCAACACCGACATAACAGGGCCGAAAATTTCTTGCTGAACGTGAGGCATGTCGTCATGGCAATCTGTGAATACCGTAGGAATAACAAAGTTGCCGTTTGCTAAGCCGTTGTCCGTCACTTGGTAACCGCCAGTCAGCAATGTAGCGCCAGACTGTTTAGCCAGCTCAATCGCTTCAAGGACTTTTGAAAGATGTTCTTTAGAAATCAACGCGCCAATCTGAGTCTCCATATCCATTGGGTTACCAATGATCAGCTTCTCAGTGCGTGTTTTAAGTTGGTCGATGAATGCGTTGTAGATATTTTCATGTACATAAACACGAGTACCGTTGGTACACACTTCGCCTTGGGTGTAGAAGTTTGCGACCATCGAAGCCGACACCGCATCGTCTAATTTCGCATCATCAAACACGATCATTGGTGATTTACCACCGAGCTCCATCGTTACAGATTTGAGTGTTTTAGCACTGTCTGACATTACCGCTTTGCCCGTACCGGTTTCGCCTGTGAACGACACTTTAGCGATGTCTGGGTGCGCCGTTAGCATTTGGCCGACACGGTAATCGCCCTGAACTACGTTAAACACGCCATCAGGAAGGCCAGCTTCTGTGAAAATCTCAGCAAGTTTAAGTGCCGTTAGCGGCGTTTCTTCTGAAGGCTTGAAGATCATCGCGTTACCCGCAGCGAGTGCTGGAGCCGATTTCCACATCGCGATTTGGATAGGGTAATTCCACGCACCAATGCCCGCACAGATACCTAACGGTTCACGGCGTGTGTAGAAAAATTGAGATTCACTAAGAGGTTGTTGATCGCCTTGCAGCGTAGGTGCTAGCCCTGCGAAATACTCAATAACGTCGGCGCCAGAAGCCACATCGACTTCGATCGCTTCTTGTAACGGCTTGCCCGTATCGACAACCTCAAGGTTCGCAAGGTCATTATTTCGAGCTCTAAGTATCTCTACCGCCTTTAAAAGAATGCGGCTGCGTTCTACGGCTGTCATTGCTGACCATACCGCAAATCCGCGCTTCGCCGATTCAATCGCATTTTCAACGTCAGCTGAAGAAGCTTGGCCAAGCGTTGCGATAGGTTCGCCGTTTGCAGGGTTAATGCTGACGAAAGTTTCGCCTGAGGTAGCGTCAACCGCTTTACCATCGATGTATAACGAGTTCATTTCCATTTGATCTTCTGACTTAATTATTGTTGTTAGACTCTATCGGTCTATGTATTTGTGAATGCATATCGTTGTTGAGAGCGAGCCTTTTAAGCTCACTCACTAGAATTTTTGATGACTCATTGATCACGCTGACACGAGTAAAACGTAAGTTGCTTGTCTAAGTAGTCATTGATGATTGCACGAGCTTTATCGGCGTTAATGCCTTCAGGATTGAGCGTCCCTCTCAGCCAGATGCCATCAATTAATGATGCGATGCCGTGTGCGATTAATTCCGCTTGATCAGGTTGAAAAATCGATTTCAATTCAATAAGTAAGTGAGAAATCAAACGCTTTTCATTCACGCGCTGAAGACGCTTGAGTTGAGCGTCATGCATCGAATAAGACCAGAATGCGAGCCATGTTTTCGACACTTTATTTTCCGCTTGATAGCCTTCGAAATTGCCGTTGATGATAGCGTTGATCCTTTGCTGGTGAGCATCAGCAGGGAGCGCTTTTAATTCTGTTGTTACGGTATTCGAAAGTTGACGCAGTATTTCTCGCATGGTCTCTTCGAGCAGCCCATGCTTTCCACCAAAATAGTGATTAATAATGCCAGTGGAGACTCCCGCTTCTTTGCTGATCAGCGCAATACTCGCGGCATGTAAACCTACTCTATCAATCACCGTCATAGTGGCTTGAACAAGCTGTGGTTTACGTATGTCAGGCATCCCAACCTTGGGCATTTCTTAGTCCTTCTATTTTATATTGAACGTTCAGTTAAGTATAAAATGACAGAAATTTAATTAGGGTTCAAATGATTATTTAAAACGAACTTGTAACAACACACCATTCAAAATCAAATAAGTCATTTTAAAACAATACTTTAAATATCATTTAGACCACTAAATAAAATCATTAAAGATTTGAGGTGTGATGGTTACGGGTCAAAGTTTTTAGTCAATAAGCACAAGATTTAAACAAAGGAAGAGAATCGCATAAGAAGAGTCGAACGTCGTTTGAGACAACTTAAACGTAATAATCGGAGTAGCAGAATGGGGAACATAGAATGAAAAGCAGAGCACCATGTAACGAATAGATACTCTACTTTATGACGGCTCAATTTCAGAGCCAGATAATGAAGCTAAGACTAGATCTAGAAACTAGGTTCAATGATTGACTAGCCAATAATCGGCATAGATTGCCATGCTCTTTGGTGCAACATCTCGCAGCCAGACTCTGTGATGACGATGTTTTCCTCGTGCACCATCATGCGGTTTTTCGCAAATGCCATGCCCGGCTCAAGGGTGAGCACCATACCGGGTTTTAATATCACGTCACCATTGGGCACATGTGATGGCCACTCGGTTAGCTGCATGCCTAAGCCGTGCCCCATGCGACCCACATCGTTGCCGAGTGCACCGTTCTTTTCGAGCACCGACCACATAGCTTGCCACACGTCTCCAGTGGTGCGTCCCGGCTCTGCAATCGCGAGTCCCGCTTCTGTCGACTGATATACCGCGTCATAAGCCGCTATTGTATCTGGCTGCGCATGCCCAAACGCATAGTTACGGTCAAAATCACTGAAATAGCCATCAAAGTTAGCCCCCGAGTCTATGATCAAAACATCCCCTTCAGAGAGCACACGATCGGTTGGCCCCATGATGATGTTGTCATAGCCACCTTGGCCGGATGCCGAAATCAGATAAGGGCAAGCATCGGCACCTAAACGCAGCATCTCCAAATGCATGGCTTTACACGCCTCTCGTTCTGTCACCCCTATCGCGAGATGATGACGAAGATACTCAAAGCCCGCCGCCGTCACTTGGCAGGCGAAGCGTACTTTATCGATCTCCGCTTGAGATTTAACACTGCGCAGATCTCGAACCATCAGCGACACATCAACCAAACTGTGTTGGCTCAGCTTTTGCTGTAACAATGCATAGTTAGTGGCTGGCATACGCAAATGTGTTTCCGGACCAATCATCGAGCCGATTCTGCGAGAACCCTTGGAGACCTCAGATAACGTAGAAGCTAATAAAGAGACGCCATCGTCTTCTGGTCTTGGTGACGGCCAGCTGCGCACATCGTCAATCCATGTCTCGTCAAAGCCAGCCACACCGATCTCTGGTACTACCGCTATGGGCTTACCAACCGCTGGCACCACCAAAAACCAAGGCCGAGTTGGGCTTTCCCAAAACTGCGATTTAAAACCGCTGAAATAGCGGAATTCAGGCTCCGTCGTGAAAAACGCAGCATCGATGTTTTGCGCGCGAAGACGTTGTTGCAACTCGACAGTACGTTGCTCTAGTTCTGCTGATTCAAACCCTCTCTGCGGAGGTGTTAACGGCAATATACTCATATCTCTATCCTTGATTGAATAAGGGTAACTCGACGGATTAATTGAATAAAATGTCTCTTGGTAACAGAGCGATACTTGGGAAGAAAATCAGCAACGCAGACATCAATATCAAAATAAGGAAAAACGGTAGCGTCCCACGGATGACCTCCATATAAGGACGCTCGAAAATCGCAATCGCGGTGAAGATGTCACAGCCGAATGGAGGCGTTGCCGACCCAATCGCCATTTGTAGCGTTACCATCACGCCGACCAAGATTGGGTCGATGCCTGCTGCATCAACAATCGGCATGAAGATGGGCGTCAAGATAAGTAGAACCACCAATGAATCCACGAACATGCAACCGACAAAGAAAGTCAGTGCGATAACAAACAGGATGAACTCAGGCGAAGCGTCTTCTAGATTGAGAGGAGCCAACAACTCTTGAGGGATTTGTTCAAACGAGATGTACCAAGAGAACGCCTGACCAACACCCACCAGCACAAAGACAACCGCGGTAATCAAGCCGGTATTTAACGCCGCATCGCAGATGTCTTTTACGCCAAGTTTGCGATAGAAAATGCACTCAACGATGATCGCATACAACACAGCGAATGAGGCCGCTTCGGTTGGCGTCACAATACCCGAATAGATACCACCGATAATCAAAGCAGGGAAACCAAGAGGAAGAATCGCTTTCTTGATCGCTTCAATGCGTTCTGCGGTGTTGGCTTTTTCAACCAAAGTGATGGTGTCGCTGTGTTTTACGCTGTAGGCATAGCTGTATAACGAGAACAGGCTCGCGAGTACTAAACCTGGGCCAATACCAGCAATGAATAATTCACCCACACTGGCGTTAGCTAAGGTGCCGTAAAGAATCAAACCGATACTCGGTGGGATAAGAAACGCGATGTCACTGGCATTGATGATCAGCGCCATCACAAAACTGTCTTTGTAGCCGGCTTGCAGCAACTTCGGACGCATGATTTGGCCAACCGACACCACGGTCGCTTGGGTCGAACCGGAAACAGAACCAAATAAAGTACAGCTGATACACGTCGTAATCGGCAAGCCACCACGCAGATGTCCGACAAACGCTTGAATCAGGCCAAGTAAGTTATAGGCTGTGTGGCCGCGCGTCATGATATCGGCTGCTAAGATAAACATGGGTACCGCAATCAATGCGTTCGGCGAAATGCCCGTGACCATCTGCTGAATCAGTACTCCCGGCTCAACCTGAGAGAAATGAATCAAGCCAATTAAGGCCCCAACCGCTAACGGAACGATCATTGGGAAGCTCAAAAACAGCAAAATCACCATCACAGAAACAAGAGTAAATGTGATGACATAAATATCTAATTCGCCGGCAATAATGTCCGAGAAAAACTGTGCAACATCGCTCATTCGAACTCACCTACTTTTGTGTTTCTATTTTCAATCACGTCAAATGACACGTAGATCTCTTTGTGCAGTAAGTTCATCAAGAAACTCATGCTGTATTGCAATCCGGCAATGAAAAAACCAATTGGAATGATCGCGTATACCCAATACACAGGGAACTGTAAGGCTGGACTTAATCGATTGATGTCTTTGAGCTCTTTGACGTAGAAGAACGCATGGTAGGTGAGGTAAAACATCAACATGGCGGTGAGTAGCGCAATGATGGTTGTGAGAACTTTCTGAGCTTTAGTGCTCAATGAATCGTAGACTGCGGTCATACGAATGTTTCTACCTTGGCGCACCGCATAAGCGAAACCGATAAAGGTGACTGAAACGATCAAAAACTGGTTAAGTTCTTCTGAGAAAAACAGGCTTTTGTTAAAGGCATAGCGACCAATCGCATTGGCCGTGGAATTGATCATCATCGCGAGAATGGCGGTCATGATTAAAAAGCGTTCTAGCTTTTCTGTCGCGACGCTTATTTTATGTAGCAGTTCTTTCATAACAGGCAGTGCTCCATACTTCGTTCAGTGACAGGGGTCCATTGCCACAATTTGGAGAAGGTGGGGATAAGCTACCCGCTGCCAATAAACAGCGGATAGCATTCATCCTAACAACGCTTTCTATTGCGTCGCTGAAGCAGCCTTCACTTCATCTAGGATTTCTTCGAGAATGGTTTTCGCACCCTCACGCGCTTCACTTTGCTCACCAGAAGGATAAGCATTTGCTACCACGTCATAGTAAGTCGTGTGCAGCTTTTGACTGAGGACCTTGAAGCGTTCACGCTCTTCCTCAGTTAACACAACCACCTGCATGTTTGGACGCTCTTTCAAGATCTTGTCCATGTTCTCTTTGTTGATGCGGATTTGGTAGTCGTAAGCCGCTTGGTCTGCCGCGGTGATCGCTTTGTCGACCATCGCTTGCTTCTCTTCCGACAGGCCGTTGTACCACTTGCTGTTGGTCGAAACGGTGCTCACATAAGGTTGCTGACCTGGGAACATTAGGTAATCTTGAACCTCATGCCACTTCGCGTTATAGATGAAGTAGATAGGGTTAACCATGCTATCGATGGTCTTAAGTTGCAGTGAACCGTACACTTCACCCCAAGAAAGAGGAGTCGGTGTTGCACCAAACGCTTTGTAGGTTTCAACAGGAATGGTTGAAGTGAAAGTACGGATTTTCTGATTCGCAAAATCTTCAGGTGTGCGGATAGGTTTGTTGCCACCCCAAACCATTTCGCCTTCAGACATCATCGACAACAGCTTTAAGTTTACGCTCTCAAACTTAGGTGCCAGCTTGTTGTAGATGGTTGGGCTTTCCGTTAAGACCTTATGCGTGATCGCTTCGTTGGTGCCCAGTACATACGGTAAGCTCACCGCTTGGACTTCAGGAACATAAGACCCTAAGTGACCCGCGCCTACCGACACAAATTGAATCGTGCCTTTAGCAGCCAGTTCTACAATGTCGTTTTCTGTACCCAGCTGACCGTAGTAATAGATGCGAACACGGATGTCGCCATCAGATTCCTTCTTAATCACTTCCGCAAATTTTTGCGCATAGATATCTTGAACGTCTGTTTTGTCCTCTTCTGAAGCAAACTTCCATGTTTCGGCATGAACGCCAAAAACCATGCTCAAACTTAGCAGTGCTACGCCTAATCGTTTCATCCTGTCTTTCCTTTTTATTATCCTAATTACACGCTGATGACCTTGGTCACTTCACGCGCTTCAGTTTTGGCTGTGTCGACAATAAACTCCGTTTAAAGTCAGCCATCTTGCAGTGCCAAATGCGTCACTGCTGAATCTGTTTCTTTACTTATTGCTTCTCATTGAATTGTGACTTCTCATTGATTTGCTTTTAATTCATTGTTTCTAAATAAGTATTTCTAAATTGATCTTGTTAAACGATCGTTCACCAACTGAATCCAGTAACTCGCACCGAGCTTTAAGATGCCGTCATTAAAGTCGTATTTCGGGTTATGCAATGCGCAACCACCGACCGATTCCGTGCCATTACCCAACAGCACATAACAGCCCGGTTTAACGCGTAACATGCTTGAGAAATCTTCCGAAATTGTCAGTGGATCGCAGGCGTCATTAACGTTCTCAACACCAAGTACCTTTTGCGCGGCGGTAACCGAATATTGGGTTTGTTGCTCGCTGTTGATGGTTGGGTAGAAGGTATTGATAAACTCGAAATCATAAGTCGCGCCAGCTGCCTGACAAATGCCCGCCACGATTCGCTCCATACTTTGTTTGATTCGATCGAGAGAGGCTTCAGTAAAGCAGCGGCAATCGCCTTTAATGACCACTTGAGTCGGAATGACGTTAACCGTGCCATCGGTAATAAATTCGGTGGCAGAGACCACAGCGGTGTCGTGAATAGCACTGAGATTACGAGACACGATGGTTTGCAAACCAAGAATGACTTGCGAGCCAACGACAAGAGGATCGACCCCTTGATGCGGCAAAGCAGCGTGGCCACCCACACCATTGATGGTGATCTCAAAACTGCTTTCACTGGCCATTAACGAACCGGGGCGAACCATCAATTCACCTTCCGCTAAGCCGGGGAAGTTGTGAACGCCGTATACTTCATCAATCGAGAATCGTTCAAACAAGCCATCATCAATCATCGCTTGCGCGCCACAACCATGCTCTTCATCAGGTTGAAAAATGAAATACACCGTGCCATCGAAGGTTGAGTTCCCTGACAATAAGTTTTCGGCCAAATAGCTTGCAGCGCCGAGCAACATTGCGGAGTGTCCATCGTGTCCACAAGCGTGCATCTTTCCGTCGTGTTGTGAGCAATGCGCAAAGCTGTTTTGTTCATGAATGTGCAAAGCATCCATGTCAGCTCTTAGGCCAATACTCGCCTCACTTGATCCAGAACGAAGTATCCCTACTAATCCTGTTTTACCGATGTTACGCACCACTTCAATACCAAAGCTCTCAAGCTTACTGGCGATGAAGTCAGAGGTCAGATTCACGTCAAAGCCACACTCAGGAAAGCGGTGTAAATGTTGACGCCATTCCGTCATGTTCTGGATAAGCTGTGAAGACAGTTGGTCTGGTTTTCTCGAAAAAGTAGACGGCATAGTAGTGTTCCCAAAGTGTCATTCTTTGTATTAACGTTAAATATGGAGTTAGCTTGGCTGCTGAATGTAAACGCAAAGCGAGCAGCCTTAATCAAAGGTCGTTACAACGACTGCGACCTTCGGCAATTATCTGAGGATGGCTGAAGATGGTGCGCTAGTAGTGCACCAAAGCCTTTAATGGGTATGGGGTAGTTCATCAACTGAAGCGAGTGCCAAGCCAACACCTGATTACTGCTAACAACGGGCTTATCTAATTGCGCTTCAATGGATTCAATCACCGATGCTGCACGCAATGCCGTGCAAGAGATAAACAGAAGATCCGCTTCAGGGTCACAGACTTGTATCGCGGCTTGTTTGATGTCCATTGGAGAAATGAACGTCATCGCGGTGTCATCTTCAAAACCAAAGCCAGCGATGCTCAACACCTCAATGCCTTGCGACTCAAAAAATGCGGCCACGTCTTGATTCACGGCTTCGGTATAAGGCGTTAATACCGAGATACGCTTCGCTTTAAAGCTGTCGAAAGCCGCTAAGGCAGCGGTTACCGGATTCGTTACCGCAGCGTTTGGGCGAGACTGATGAATAAGCTGCGTAATGCGTTCGCTACCAATCGCTACAGTGCCAGAAGTACAGGCGTAGATCACCACATCTAATTCAGTACCCGGTAGGATGGTATCGGCGCAAGCAGCGATTCCCGGCTCCATTCTACGCAGGTTCTCTATCGTCAACGGGTTGTAGTTTCTTAGGCGGCTGGTGAACGATTGCACATCGTTTGGATACAGCGCGTTTAAATCACGCTCAATATTGAAATCTGTCGCTAACGCAATCACACCGACGCGTCCTGCTGGTGCCAATTTTTCTAATTCAAACTGTAAAGTAGCGGTTGCAGATTTCATACTTTCCAACTCCTTGAGCGAGAGTTAACACCGCCCAAAGGATGTTAACAACATGTTTCATATAATTTTCAAACTCTGTCGATTTGATCTTTACATTTTGTTCACAAGATTAATAATGCACCGATAACTTTAAGGATTATCATTAAATGGTGACCTTGTTGTGCAGAAATTCCGCATTTTTTCTGCGTTATAGTGGTTTTTTGTTCTCGTTCATCGAGGTCTAAATGTTAAGGCTAAATACCTTTAACTCGATCACACACTGGTTCAAAAGAAACAATTAATTTACAAACAGATATTGGGAAGTATGGGTATGACACAGCAACCTGCATTGGTGGTCGACAGTTTCGACAAGAAGATCCTCAACATCGTACAAGACTCAAACAGAGCTACCTCTGACAAGATTGCAGAAAAGGTCGGACTCTCTCCAGCTGCTGTTCAGCGCCGTTTAAAACGCATGAGAGCGCAAGGTGTTATTCAAGCTGATGTCTCCGTGATCAACCCAAAAGCAGTCGGTCACGGAATGACGTTTATCGTTCAGGTAACGCTAGAACGTGAACGTGTGGATTTGATGCACAACTTCAAAAAAGAGATGAGTTCGAACCGCTCAGTACAGCAATGCTATTACGTGACAGGCAGTTCAGATTTCATCATGATTGTCACAGCAGCAGATATGGAGGGTTACGACAACTTTACTCGTGAAGCCTTCTTTGATAATGCCAATATCAAGAGCTTTCAAACCAATGTGGTGATGGATAACGTTAAGGTAGGGCTGACAATTCCAATTGATGAGCAGCGTGATTGATGACCAGATTGATTGATGACCAGCGAAATTAGCAAACAAGGCGTGTCGTGCGATGAAGTCAAAAAGAGAGGAAAAAAGACGGTATGAAGAAACCTTACATACCGCCAACTTTGGGGCTTACTTTATTATTCGTTGTTCGCGATTAGCTCTTAACAGCTAACTGCTAACTATGTACTTCTAGTTATTAGATTTTATTGTCGATGATCTGTTGATAGAGATCCGGGTCAGTTGCCCCTTCAGTGCCAATCACTAGCACTCGGCTGTCTTGAGTCAAATTCAGTTTTTCAGCGTATTGGGGGTCTTGCTTAGCGATGATCGCCGCAGCAAATCCAGGAACGGCAGATTCCCCGCCTTCAATCGCGACTTCCGTTTGCTCGCCGCTTGCCAACATGCGCATCGCTTGCGGGATCGCCTCTTCACTCAACGTCATAAAGTCATCAGCGCCGTTTTGTAGAATCGTCCACGCCAAGCTTGAAACCTCACCACATGCGAGCCCTGCCATCAGCGTCTCTAGGTCGCCCGTAACCACGATAGGTTTACCTGCTTGAGCACTCTTCTGTAAGCAGTTAGCCTGCTCAGGTTCGACAATTACAAAGCGTGAACGATCAACGCCCCACAAATCCCAGAAGTAGCCGCAAACTGCTGAAGCTAGACCACCCACTCCCCCTTGCACAAAGACATGGGTTGGGATTTCACCATCTAATTGCTCGACAATTTCAGCCAACATCACGGTGTAACCCAAAGCAACGTCTTTAGGGATTTCCATGTAGCCTTCGTAAGAAGTGTCCGAAACAATCACGCGATTTTGCGCTTTAGCTTCTGAGTCGGCCAAACGAACAGACTCATCGTAGTTACCGGTAATGCGTACCACTTCTGCACCGAACGCTTCCATCGCTTGCTTGCGGCCTTCCGATACGTCACGGTGAATGTAGATAACACAACCACAACCAAACATTTGTGCGCCCCATGCGACGGAGCGACCATGGTTTCCGTCTGTCGCACAGCTGACAACGATTTCAGCAACTTCTGATTTCCACTCCCCGTTGAGCAGTTCACTGATGGTCGGGTTCTTCCCATAGCGATTGGCGATTTCAATCTGAAGCTGACGAGCAACGGCATACGCGCCGCCCAGTGCTTTAAAACTCTTTAGGCCAAAACGCTGCGATTCATCTTTGTACCAAAACTTGTTTACGCCGATCTCAGCAGAGATTGCATTCAGCTCATGCAAAGGAGTAACAGAGTAGCCTGGCCATTGAGAAATATCTTTAATCGCTTGTTGAGAGTTCGCAACACTTAAAATGTCACGCTGCTCACTCGAGTATTCCAATTCAGGGCGTGCTTGAGGGTTAGCGTAGTGTGTCAGAGTGCCTGCCAGTAACTGCATAAATGATCGTCCTTATTAGTCATTCACATGCTCCTTACATCGTTAGATTATAGAAACCTATCGGCGAGTAAGGCTGCGGATAATAAATTCTATCGACAAAAAAGTGCCGTGATTACACATTCTTATCACGCGATCTGCGGGAATTAATTGTTACATGAGTGTTAAATGAGGAATTTATTCACCATTCCGATGTGACAACCTAACCAATGAATTCTACCGATAGAAAAAAGTCCAATTCGAGCGATGGAACCACTAGCCTAACAACCCTGAACCAATGCAGAAACAACAGGCACAAAAAAAGGCCGATAATGACAGAGCCATCACCAACCTTTGCGGAGTCGTTATTGCTACTTTCTTTGACTACTCAATACGTGTAATGAAACCGTACTTATCAGAGTCTGCTTTAGTCATCCAGTGCTCACCAGCAGCAGGTGCAGAATCTAAAGTGAAGATATAGAAATCGATCCCTTTCTCTCCCATCACCTTTTGAAAATAGGTCGCTTGCCTACGATGACCCACGTCGGTGTATGGGAATTCTTTGGCCGTTTTATCCCCTTCAGCCCAACTATGCACACCCACCTGTTTATTCAGCTCAATGGCTTTGGTGGTATCCGCGCGTTGCAAAATACGTGGGGTGCCAGCAGCGAATAGATCCGTACCACCCGAGAAAACCGAACCCGTTGGAGTCACAACCGTCGTCATCTTGTTGTTATTGATCATACGCCCGGTGTACATGTTGATTTCGTCATCAGCACTGCCACCGATATGGTTAGTGAACTTCAACGTCATCTCACTACCTCGGTATAACTTCACGATATCAAAAAGCTGAGAATAAGTTGATGCGCCTAGAGTGGAAGTAATGCGCTCAACAGCGCCAGTCTCGTTGAGCACATCGCGGTAAAAAGCGTTGAAAGCAAACGATGTGGTGATGGTGACTTTATTACCATTTTTGGATTTACTCAGAATCGTCGAACCCAGGCTCGTCACGTATTGCGACAACTCGTTTTGGTATTCAAGCTTAACGGTAAGCTTTCTACCATTCGTTGTCGCTTGGATTAACGTCGTATCATTGCCAATTGAACGTTGAGCCGTACCACAATCAAACGAATCATAGTAGTTGCCTTCGCTGTAAATACCGCAGTCATCGACGCCTGCATCAGGAAGATACAGATCAACACTCTGACCTAAGCGACTTGCTAGCCTAACCACCTTTTGCTCATCACTGAGCTCTTCAGCAAACTGAATTGTTTCATATTGCACACCATCGTAATCAAGCTTCATTGACTCTTGAAGCTCTTCTCGCTCTTGATACAACTTGCCTAATTTCACTGATGAGAATACATAATCCGCCTTAGGTTTCACTTGCGCTTTAGTCGCTGCTTTACCCGAGTTAGAGCTTGAGTTACAGCCAGCTAAAAGAATCAAAGGTAATGCCAATAACGTTTTTCTATAGCTATTCATAAGGTAATTCCCAAAAATGTTTGATGGGAAAATTCTATTATTTAAAGGAGAAAACATCTGTCGTGCGAATGTATGAGAATGTATGTCTTTTTGAACATTGTTTTTTATTTTCGCACAAATTCAAAATCATCATTGAACTGGCGTGGAAAGTGTTTAATCATTCATGTCAGGTATTTTACGTAAATCATGCAAATTGGAGATGCCACAATAGCTAACCACTAGGTAAGGCTCCCTCACGTAATCTCAATAAATGAAACGCACGACAAGGCTGATAATGGAATGACAAAACCTAAAATGATCATCGTGGAAGACGATTTGAAACTTCAGAAAATGCTGCAAGACTACTTTGTCGCGCAGGACTTTGATGTCTCGACGCTAGATGATGGTAGTGATGCCATACAAACCATCCTTGCCGAGCAACCTGAAATCGTATTGTTGGATCTAATGCTTCCTGTAACTGATGGACTGACAATCTGCCGACAGACGCGAACGCTCTTTAAAGGTAAGATTTTAATGCTCACCGCCAGCGATGATGATTTCGACCACGTCGCAGGTTTAGAGACTGGGGCTGATGACTATGTCACCAAGCCAATTAAACCAAGAGTTTTGCTCGCAAGAGTTCGTTCATTATTGCGCCGCCAAGATACCAACACTGCTTCAATCGATGATTCAGACAACCTACAGTTTGATCAATTGGTGCTGAAAAACACCTATAAGAAATGTGAACTTTCAGGTGAGGTTTTATCACTCACAGACAGTGAGTTTGACCTACTTTGGTTATTGGCGAGTAACCCTGACACGCCGTTATCTCGCGACTATTTAACACAAACGTTGCGTGGTATTGAGTATGACGGGATTGATCGAACCATCGACAACAAAGTCGTGCGTCTAAGAAAAATACTGGGCGACGACCATGCGCCAGCAGAAAAAATTCAGACCATTCGCGGAAAAGGTTACTTGTTTGTGTCCACCGCTTGGCATTAACCTCGCTCACTATGAGCGTAATAAAAGAGAGCGATTATGCGACGTATCTATTTGGAGTCCCTATTAGGGCTTTTAGTTTGCTTTATGGCTGGCCTTGTCGCCTACGAGATCTGCGTCTATCAGCTCAATACCGACTACGAATATGTTCTACAAGATTATGAAGCGGCTGCCCACCAACAACTGATAGAAAACATCGCAAAAAATCAGGGCCTTGAAGCAGCTCATCAAGCAATAAACCAGTTTGTCGAGACCACTCGAAATAAGCTGGTGATTCTCAGTCCACAAGACGAAATACCAGGCCCCGTTTCAGAGTTCTTCACTACCAATCCGAATACCTTTATTTTTCACGATGATGAACGTGATCTATGGTTTCGCTTAGCAAGTAGTAACAACACCTATCACTATCTACCCAACAGTGAAGCGTTCGTTAGGCAACAAATAGAATTGGAGGATAACCTCATTTGGTTGTTCTTTTTAGCGAGCTTTATCCTGTATGGCTTATGTCATCTATTCGTTATCTTCCGCCGAGTAAAAAAGCTGGAATCTGCCACTCTGCGCTTTGCAGAAGGGGATCTCTCCACACGAGCCGAGACTTCAAGTGGTATTGCGATTGGTTCACTGAACAAATCTTTCAACCTGATGGCTGACCGAATTCACCGATTAGTTGAAAGTAATCGCTCACTCACCAATGCTGTCGCTCATGAACTGCGCACGCCAATATTCCGTATTCAGTGGCAAGCTGAAATGTTGAAAGACACCCAGCTAAACGCAGAGCAAGAGAGCACGATTGAGAGTATTGTCGAAGATACGGAAGAGATGGAAAAGATGGTCGATGAACTATTGTATTACGCCAAACTCGATAGTACTGACCTAGAAAACCTACAAAAGCCATTAGAGATTCGAGACTTTCTCGACCACGCAATGACGCGTTGGAACAAAGACACTCAGCTCAGCATCGACCTATCACTGCCAGATCAACCTAGCTCGATACTGGCGGATGAAACGCTACTCAACCGAGCACTCGATAACCTCGTTCGTAACGCAATGAAGTTCGCACGCTCGCAAGTGTCGATTGAAGCAAGCGTGCATCAAGACACGCTACAGATCGCAGTTCATGACGATGGAGATGGCGTGGCACAAGAACATCAAGCTCGCCTGTTCGAACCCTTTTACGTTGGCGACAAAGCGCGTAACAAAGCCAAAAGTGGCCATGGCTTAGGGTTGTCTATCGTCGAGAAGATCTGTGCTCAACACAACGCAACCGTAGAGGTTGGTCAAAGCCAAACTTTGAAGGGTGCGGTATTCACCATAACCATTCAGCTATGTAATGATTCAACTGACAAACCCATACAGTAACTACAAAACACCTCTGGAATAATGTTCAACATCGGTCGGGAGATGCTGTCTCCCATGAACTTATTGAATCTAGATAATCACGACACTGCCTTTGTGGCTTGCCATCTCGATTCCAATCATTCTTAGGGTATTTTTATGAAAAAGTTATTAGTTGTTTTAGGTATTGTTTCTCTAGCAGGTTGTTCAGGTATCAGCCACAACGAAGAAGTTTACACAGCGCACGCTGAGAGCTTCAACATTGTTGGTTTCCAAGTTCCTGGTAACACACAAGATCGTGCAATGGAATTAGTACCTGAAGGTGCAACTGTTGATACTATCCGTTCAACAAACTCTGATACAAGCTCTGTGCTAGGTATCATCAACCGTATTATCGGTATCGACTACGTTCAAGTTGGCGGTAAGAAACAATAATTCGTAAAAAACAATAGCTCGTTAGAAAGCAATAGCTCGTTAAAAAGCAGTAATTTGCTAAAGCTTGTGTGCCTTTACACGCTAGCCTGTACAAACTAAGTTCATCTAAGCCAGTGACCTCGTCACTGGCTTTTTTCATCCAGCCGTTTTTGTGCTCTGTGCCAAAGAAGTTCCTAGTTACCCTGCCCTGTTATAAGTAACAATTCGAAAAATAAGCCTAAAAACCTTCAATTTCTTATCAAAATGGCCCTTAAATTCGCTTAATTACCTCCCGCTTAAACTGACACGCCCAAATCGTTGATCCTTCTATCAGCCCAAAATCCGTTAATTGAGGCACAGATCAATTTACCCAGAAATCTTAATTTCCATAAAAAAATAACACTTAATAAAAGTGTCATGATTTTATAAATAAACCTATGACTGCGTTCAAAAATAAACAGAAACGATAACTATCTGTAAATACGAGAAATATAAGTTTCATGAATAAAAGAGATCATTGCCATGCTACTAATTAATCAGATCGAATGATGTAAATTCGTTGTGATAATTTTGTTACGTTTTCATGGATTTTACATGGAAAGAGAAAATAACAATGAAAATGAAAAAACGT
The DNA here is from genome assembly GCF_900382755.1 of Vibrio sp. Evd11. NCBI lineage: Bacteria > Pseudomonadati > Pseudomonadota > Gammaproteobacteria > Vibrionales > Vibrionaceae > Vibrio > Vibrio sp. Evd11. The sequence continues at coordinate 141,786 of NZ_OSDX01000003.1, read as the reverse complement.
TTAGTTGCCGTTGCTATAGCGAGTGCGATGTCTTTATCAGTACATGCAAGTGAATCAGTTAGCATCGATCAACCGATCAACTTTACTAGCTTTTCTGGGTTGAACACTCAGTTAGGCGTCAGTAACGCCTCTAGCTTTAAGATGGTAAAGGAAGTTAACCTCAAAAAGCGTGGCATCTACAAAGTTAAGATCCAACAAAACATCTGGGGAACGCCAGTATGGGGACATTACCTAAATGCCACCCAAAGTGTACAAGGTGGCGCACTTAAGTCTGTTCAAGGCAACTACCTTAAAACGACGACCCTAGAGCGATCTTTTGTTAAGCCATCGATCAACAGCTCTCAAGCGGTTGAGCTTGCGAGTAAAGATCTCAAGGTTCAGGGCTTAACCAGCAAATCTTTAGACAACGTCCAGCATGAACTGTTTATTTATCAAGGTTCAGGAAAACAAGGACATGACAAAACACGCCTAGTCTACGTTGTCTCTTACCTTGTCGAGGGTAGCGAACAGCCAACTCGACCATTCACCATGCTAGACGCTCACACCGGCGAAGTTATCGACCGTTGGGAAGGTATTGCTCACGCACAAATAGGTACAGGCCCGGGTGGTAACGAGAAAACAGGCATGTACGAGTACGGTACCGACTACCACTACCTTGATGTGGTAGAAAACGGCACAGAGTGTGTGATGGAATCGGAAAATGTCGTTACCGTTGACCTAAATGGCGCGACAGACGGCGACACCACTTATAGCTACGAATGTCCTCGTAACGAACATAAAGAAGTGAACGGAGCCTTCTCTCCACTCAACGATGCGCACTACTTCGGTAACATCGTGTTCGACATGTATAAGAACTGGTTCGACACAGCGCCGCTCTCTTTCAAACTCATGATGCGTGTTCACTACGGTAACAACTACGAGAATGCATTCTGGGACGGCAAGGCAATGACCTTTGGCGATGGTGAAAGCTTCTTCTACCCACTTGTAAGCCTAGATGTGTCAGCACACGAAGTGAGCCACGGTTTCACTGAGCAAAACTCAGGTTTGGTTTACGCAAACCAATCCGGTGGTATGAACGAAGCTTTCTCTGATATGGCAGGTGAAGCGGCAGAATACTACATGAAAGGTACCAACGACTGGATGGTCGGCCGTAATATATTTAAAGGCGACGGGGCTCTGCGTTACATGGACGATCCATCACGCGATGGTTCTTCAATCAATAATGCATCCGAGTACTACGATGGCTTGAATGTTCACTACAGCTCTGGTGTGTTTAACAAGGCCTTCTACCATCTTGCAACCACGCAAGGCTGGGATACTAAAAAAGCGTTCGAGCTTTTCGTGCTATCTAACCAAATTTACTGGTCGGAAAACAGTGACTTCTGGCAGGGTGCTTGTGGCGTGAAAAACTCAGCAAACGACCTTGGCTACAATGCCGAAGATGTGGTTTCTGCGTTTAACTTAGTGGGTGTTACCCCATGTGCCGAGCCACCACTGCCGCCAGAACCGGAATATCAACGCCTTGAAAACGGTGTTGAAGCCGCAGTTGTTGGTGAAACCAGCTCAAAAACTTACTTCGATATCGAAGTACCAGAAGGCCAAGACAAACTGACGATTGATCTTGCTGTCTCTACGGGTGATCCAGATATGTATGTCGGCCTAGATTATACGCCAAGCTCTCAAGAGAATATCTGTGAGAGTGAAAGCGTAACCGATGAAGTGTGTGTGATTGAAAACCCAACAGCCGGTCGCTACACAGTGAACGTTCTGGGTTACTCAGATTACGCAGGTGCAAACCTGAAAGCATCGTACGAATCAGGCAATGCTAACGTACCGCCAGTTTCTTCTTTCGAACACACGGTCGTAGGCAAAGAAGTAGAGCTGCGTAGCACAAGTTCGGACAGCGATGGCCAGATCGTTTCTTACCAATGGAACCTAGGCGATGGCAACACGCAAACTGGTGAAGTGACTCGTTATACCTACGCTGAAGCTGGCGACTACGTGGTGACTCTAACCGTGACTGACGATGCAGGCGTTGCAACATCGACAAGCAAGTCGATCACGATTGAAGGTGACTCAGCAGAAGGCTTCCCGCTAAAACTGAAGTTTGGTAACAAAAACCCGAACGGTAAGGCTCGCGTTAAGCTGGCATGGGATTACGACACCAATGACTACTTCGTGATTAAGCGTAATGGCAAGAATGTTGGTGCTACAGACTTTAACTCATACGTCGACAAGTTCCGTCACAACGGCACAGTGGATGTGGAGTACCAAGTGTGTACCTCAAGCGATATCTGTTCAGAAACCAAGCACTACCGTTTCATTAAAACACAATAATCGATAGTAAATTCAGGGCTCCGAAAGGGGCCCTTTTCGCGGTTATCTGTTCAGAAAATGAAACATCTACACAAAAACATCCACGTATTACACAAAAATCACCTCCATCAACATAACAATACTCACCATAAAAAGGACGACAAATGGCTATTCAAAAAAGCATGCTAGCTTTGGCTGTACTCGGAGGCTCTTTAGCCTTAATCAACAGTACTTCGGCTTACGCATCCCTAGGCATCACACCACCAGCGAACGAAGAAGTCTGGATCACCACCGATGCTGACGCACAGCATATAATGACTCAACATGGCGCAACGGTTTATCCAAGCGTGACTGGGAACAAGCATTCCATCGTAGCTAAAATCAACCAGAAAGAGCTGGCGAAACTATCCAGCCACATGCATGAAGAAACTCACCGTTGTGGTGGCTACATGGTGCACGAAGACAAAGCAAGTGCACTCAAAGCCGCAGCGATGCCACTGACAATGAACACCTTCGAAAAACCGGTGATCAGCCATCAAGACACAGTGAACGATCTGCTATCTCAGGTCGAGCCGAACAACATGGTCACGACTATTGAAAACCTAACCAACTTCACCAACCGTTTTTATACTACTTCTACTGGTGTCGCTGCTTCAGATTGGCTTTTAGAGCGTTGGGAAACAGAAATTAAGGATGTGCCGTATGCGTCTGCACGCCAGATCACGCATGCCGAATACCCACAGAAATCCGTTGAAGTGACACTGCTTGGCGCTAAATATCCTGAAGAGATCGTCGTAGTTGGTGGACACCTTGATTCGACCGTTGGATCTTGGACAAGCGAAGGCACCATCTCACCGGGAGCCGATGATGATGCGTCTGGTATTGCAACGGTAACAGAGTCGCTTCGCCTGATGATCGCCAGTGGTATTCAACCAGACAAAACCATTAAGTTCTATGGTTATGCTGCAGAAGAAGTTGGGCTACGTGGCTCACAAGATGTCGCCAACGCATTACGAGATGAGCAAGCAAACGTCGTGTCGGTACTGCAATTAGACATGACCAACTACAACGGTTCGGCGCATGATATCACCTTCATTACAGACTATACCGACAGTAACCTCACCGCCTACCTCAGCGAGCTGATAGACACTTACGCTAGCGACATCAGTTACGGTTTCGATGATTGCGGCTATGCCTGTTCTGACCACGCCTCTTGGCACAATGTTGGCTACCCAGCCGCCATGCCATTCGAGAGCATGTTCAACGACTACAACCCACATATTCACACTCAGCACGATACTTTGGAAAACTCAGATCCAACCGCAACACACGCGACCAAGTTCGCCAAACTTGCGATTGCTTACCTTGTCGAAACCAGCCTTGATTCACCCGTTGCAGGCCCTAAAGAGCTGCAAAATGGCGTGCCTGTTGAAGGACTTACTGCAGGGTATGGTGAAGAACAGTTCTTCACATTTACGACTCAAAGTGTAGGTCAGTTAACGGTAACATTAACCGGCCCTCGAAGTGGCGATGCCGACCTTTACGTGAAACACAACGGTACCGTATCGAAAGCGAGCTACGATTGCCGTCCATACCAGAACAGCAGCAACGAACAGTGTGTATTGAACAAGCCAGCGGGTGAATTCAACATCATGGTGCGCGGTTATCGCAACTTTAACGATGTCACTATCGTCGCTAACTTTGTCCCTGATTGGCTGTAAGATTAGTTAATTAACTAACAGTTAAACCGAGTAAACACGGCTAAAACTAAAAATCCGCAAGCCCACGATCATAAATAGATTGGAGCTTGCGGATTTTTTATTGTCTACGTTCTTCACTTGCTATGAAAAGCCCTGTTCGAACAAACAAGCCATTAGTTCAATTAACAGTTAAGACGTTTTTTTCATCACCTTGCCACAAATATACTCACCAATCGGCATTGCGGAAGTCGCTGCTGGCGATGGTGCATTGCACACATGCAAGCTTCTTGGGCTTTCGGCAAACAGAAAATCATGTACCAAAGTGCCATCTTTGAGCACCGCTTGAGCACGAATGCCTGCTGGGTAAGGTTTGAAATCTGATACCGTAATGCTCGGGCAATATTTGTTCACTAACTTTAGATAGCCCGGTTTCCACCACGAGTTCTTAAACTCGACCAAACCGGTCTTTAGATTATTCGCAGTCACTTTCCAAAAGCCCGCAAAGCTCAGCATCTGCCAAGTGTCCTTGAAACTAAAGTTAAGCTTGCCATAACCTTCTCTCTTCCAGCCTTGAACCGCATTTGGCCCTACCGTCACCGAGCCATCAATCATGCGTGTTAAATGCACGCCCAAGAAAGGCAGTTCTGGGTCAGGGATCGGATAGATAAGGTGATTCACCACTTGGTTGTGCTTAGCGTCCAACTGATAATATTCGCCGCGATAAGGGACGATTTGGAAGTCGGTTTCAATGCCAAGCATGCTGGTCATTCTGTCGGCCATCAAACCAGAACAAGTGATCAAGAACCGACTGTTCAGTTGAAGAGTCTGACCATCGACCTTACACGTTAGCTGCACCTCGCCTTCTAGTTCATCAGCCATGATCACTTCTGTGCCGAGGCTTAGCTTGCCACCCGCTTCAACAAACTCTTGAGCCATCACTTCGGTGACTTTTTTGTAATCGACGATGCTAGTGGTTTTGACATAAATCGCACCCAAACCGGTGATATTTGGCTCCGCAAGTTTCAGTTGCGCTTGATCCAAGAGATCGACATCAATGTCGTTATCATGACAACGCTGATAGAGCGCATTCATTCGCTCGACTTCTTGTTCATTGGTCGCAACCAACAACTTGCCACAATTCTCAACGGGGATATCGTGCTGACGACAAAAGGTGATGGTGCGTTCTACGCCACGCTTACAGAAATCCGCCTTTAAACTGCCCGAAGCGTAATAAACGCCAGCATGAATCACACCACTGTTATGCCCCGTTTGGTGCTGCGCGAAGCCACGCTCCTTTTCGACTAAAAGGATACTTTTATCAGGGTGAGCTTGCTGTAATTGCCATGCCGTCGACACACCAACAATGCCACCACCAACGATAATATAGTCGTATGTTGAGTTCATAATATTCCTACATTCAATCCTTTTAATTATAGGGAGGACGCGAGAGTGTTAGACCCGGTTTGAGGTAACTTTTGTTCCTCACTTTTGGATTCCTTTTCCACTTGATTAGCATCGTATTTACGACCGCTGTAGATGAAGATGCCAACAAAAATAGCGACACATACCAAGCGGATCACGACTGAAACATCAGGCCATACTAAAGCTGCCCCTACTGCTACTAACACTACTCGAGTAATGACATTAATTTCGCTCTCTAGATAACCCTCAATCGCCGCGATAAACGCGTAAGTACCAATAATAGCAAAGCCACCCGTGACTAAAACGGAGGTCACATCCCAACTCACCAAGTTAGTGTAAGCAATCAACAACGGCACTAGGTATAAGCCTTTGGCTATCTTCCATGCCATTAAGCCCGTTCTCATTGGTGGTGTTTTTGCGATAGTCGCTGCCGCAAACGCGGTTAAACAAACTGGCGGTGTCACGTTGCTGTCTTGCGACAACCAGAAAATAATTAAGTGAGCCGAAAGCAATGCAAGGCTGATCGCTTCTAAGCCAAGACTTTGCTCAAGCAGAGTTTCCACAAAATCAGCGGGAACCAGAGCAATCATCTCTTTCGCCGTTTCCAGCGCCATCGGTGCATTCAATAAATCAAGCTTATCTGGCGCAGCCAACATGAAGATGGCTTTAGCTTGTTCAGGAAGCTGACCTGACACCAACAAGTCGAGCAACTGACTTTCAGCAATCAATTTATACAAGGCAGGAGCAGACAATGTACCCAACACGATATAAGCCGCCGTCACTGGTAAGCCCATACCAAGAATCAAAGACGCCAACGCGATCAACGCGATCATCACTAGCAACTCGCCATTCGCCCAGCTGTTGATCATTAAAGAGAAGGTGTTACCAATTCCCGTGGTACTGATGACATTGACGACTAACCCAATGCCCACCAACAACACCGCCGTGGTCGCCATGTTTTTAGCGCCTTGAGAAAGCGCTTCAATGATCGCCTTTGGACCCATTTTGTGATTTTTAGAAAACCATGATGCCACCACCACAGAAAGAATCGAGATACCCGCAGCGTAAGTCGGCGTAAAGCCCTTCACCAACAAAGTCACTAACACGGCCAGTGGGATCAGGTTGTGCCAACCCGACAGCAATACCTTTAACAAAGGTTCACAGCCAGAAGTCACCTTTTGTACTCCACTGCGCTTCGCTTCAATACGCACGAAAAAGGCCACAGACAAAAAGTAGATAAGCGCAGGAACGAAGGAAACCGCAATAATATCGACATAAGGAATTTGCGTGTAAGACGCCATGATAAACGCGCCCGCACCCATCACAGGTGGCATCAGCTGCCCGCCAGTAGACGCAGCCGCTTCAACACCCGCTGCGAAACGCGAAGGGAAGCCCGCCTTTTGCATCAAAGGAATACTGATTACGCCCGTCGATACGGTATTTGCTACACTCGAGCCGGAGACCGAGCCCATCAAGCCAGAGCCAATCACGGCAATGAAACCGGGGCCGCCAATCACCTTGCCAGCGGCGGCGCGAGACACATCAATAATGAAATCACCCACCCCCGAACGCACTAAGAATGCGCCAAATAGGATGAACATGAACACGAAGGTCCAACTGATTCTTGAGATCGAACCGAACATACCTTCTGATGAGTAAAAGCTTCGATAAAGCAATGTTTCAAGGCTCAGGCCTGGAAAGTGAAAGATACCGCTGGTCCATTGTCCCCAAAGTACCACATAGCTCAAACACACCAAGATAAGTACCGGAATGAACCAACCCATGGTGCGGCGAATCAACTCAATAACGATGGCAATCGCCAAGATAGAAAAGAACCAATCACTGGCGATGAACTTCACGCCTCGCTCATAAAGAGCGTCTTCCGCAAAGGGAATATAGATAAGACAAGCCAGAGCAGCGAGGGCAATACCGATATCAACGGCTAAGGCGATTTTGCTATTTTTAAGTGAAATGTGGGCGGGATACCAAAGCGCGCATATAATCGCGAAGCCAGCAAAATGGGTCGCCGAAACCCAAAGTTCCGGTAAGGTAGATAAGGTGTTAAACCAAATGTGTAATAAAGAGAGAATCACGCCCATTGTTGTTATCGCTTTACCCACCCACGGGAAATCCGTCCGGGTCGGTAATTCAAATTTTTTCAGTTCCTGCTGCAGCGAATCGCTCATAGAAAACTCCTGCTCTCCACAGCCAAACGCGCAGAGAAAATCCATAAAGTAAGGTGGTGCGTTTTCACTTCAAATAATCAAACGAATCGGAAACGGTCAAATCAGAAAAAATAGCCGAAACAGATGAAAACGCACCAAGCAATTAATTAACGTGAATGTTCAGTTCACGCCCAATAGCGAGTTAAAGATAAATGGCTAATCAAAGACAAAGGGTTAGTCGACGATCAACTCAGAAGGGATTTCGATACCCGCTTCTTTATAGTAACGAGCAGCACCTGGGTGAAGCGGAACAGGAAGACCTGCGATCCCTTTCTCAAGTGCCATTGCTTTGGTTGCTTTATGAATACCTTGTAGGAAAGGTAGGTTTTCATAGATAGCTTTGGTTAGTTGGTACACATCTTCTTCAGAGATGTCTTCACGAACCGCTAGGAAGTTAGGTTGGGCGATGGTGGTGATCGGCTTATCAACACCAGGGTAAGTGTTTGCTGGGATCTCATATTTAGTCCAAATATTGTAATCACCATTGGCTTGTTTGATCTGCGCGTCGGTAAACGACAAGATTTGAATATCTTCACCCAGCGCTGCAAAGGCTTGAGTCACCGCGCCAACAGGCACGCCAGCGGGTGTGTTCATGCCATCAATGGTGCCATTTTGTAATGCACTCGCACTGCCGCCGTAACCCATAAAGGCGAGTTTAAATTGTTCTGGGTCTACCGACAGGCCTTGCATGATCTGACGACCTGAGTTTTCAGTACCTGAGTTTTTCTTACCGATAGAGAATTTCTTACCGTTTAAGTTCTCTAAATCGCTCACCGTACCTGTTGTCGCTAAGTCAGAGCGCACAATGAAGTGTTCTACGTTTTGCCATAACATGGACACCGAGCGAAGCTGAGTTTGTTGACCTGACTTTTCATATGGACCAAGCCCTTGCCACGCCCACGCACCATACAAACCTTGTAAAATAGCAAACTGTGCTTCGTTCTCGTTCAACAACTTTACGTTCTCACCTGAGCCCGCAGAGCTAATAGCCGCCAAAGAAAAGTGCTGCTTGGGCGCAAGCTTAACTTTACTCAATGTCGCTAGAGCAACCCCCACAGGATAGTAAGTCCCACCCGTTGAGGCCGTCGCTAGAATGTAGCTGCGATCTTCTTGCGCAGAGGCGTTGCTGATAAGGCCCATAGAGGCCATTGCGATCGCTAAAGTTTTAACTAGCTTGTTATATTTCATTGTTACTCTCCATGTAGAATTATTCACGTTATATTTTTGTTAACAACAATGACTAGATAGCAAGCACAATGCCAATTCATAAGAATCTGTTTTTATTGAAATTTATTTTAAAACCCACCAAAAGTAAGCGATTTTTTGCTTATTTGGCTACGAATGAATAAGCTATTTTTTGCTTATCCAACGCTGCAATTAGCCCCTGAATAAAGGTGGCCAAGTCACACCATGTTACATTTATGTGATCAATGTTTATAAAGTGATAAATACACAATGAGCCATTTATTGCTCATCAATATCCAATAAACACAACGGTCAAACCGCTCATTGAGCGTCAACATAGTCACTTCGGTTCAACGCATAGCGCACCATTTTTTGGTTCAATGTTCGACGGGGTAAATCCAAATCTTGCATCACATCATTAATGCGCCCCTGATAACGAACTAAGGCGTCATGAATGACTTTCCTTTCAAAGCTCTGCACCTGAACCGCCAATGGGATACCTGCCGTTGTGGATTCTGTGACAGAATTGGGACGACACGCCAAGATATCTCCAACCGTCAGGCTTTCATCCAATGCAAAACGAATCGCAATATTACGTAGTTCACGCACATTGCCCGGCCAGGCATACGACAACAAGGCATAACGATCGGCCTCACTGGCAACTCGGGTTTCACTGTTCGCTTCTTGAGTGAAGTGTTCGAAAAGGATCAAAGCATCGTCTTCTCGTTCACTAAGGGGAGGTAAATGCAGTTGGGCAACGTTCAAACGATAGAAAAGATCTTGGCGAAAATCGGGGTGATTCAGTAGATCGCTTTTCGAGGCAGAGACCACTCGCAGATCAACATGTTGTTGCTGATTACCACCCACGCGTTCTACGACATTATCTTGCAAGGTACGCAAAACTTTGACCTGCATCGATAGCGGCATGCTCTCTATTTCATCCAGAAACACGGTGCCCTTATCAGCAAATTCAAGCTTACCAATACGTCGTTTGGCCGCTCCAGTAAACGCCCCGGCTTCGTGCCCAAACAACTCACTTTCAAACAGGTTTTCTGGGATTGCACCACAGTTCAGCGGAACAAAAGGGTGACTTTTCCGCAGGCTAAATTCATGCAAACAAGAGGCAACGAGTTCCTTACCACAACCCGTTTCGCCATAAATGATCACATTGGTATCAATCGAGGCAACCTTTTGTATTTGCTCTCGCAGATCACACATCACTTTACTGCGGCCAATCAGAACTTGTTCAATGCCTTTCAGGTTATCCAGATAATTTTGACGACTGTTTCTGTCTTGGCCACTTTGATATTTGTCGACCGCTTCCGATACCGTTTGAGACAGACGTTCTGGATCGAATGGCTTTTCAATAAAATCATACGCCCCTTGCTGTAACGCTTTCACCGCCATATCGACATCACCGTGGCCGGTGATCAAGATAACTGGCACGTCTGGCACAACATTTTTAAAACACCCTAACAGCTCAAGCCCATCTATATCAGGTAAGCGCACATCAGTGATGATGGTATGAAAATCACCCCGCTCTACTGCGTTTAATGCATCTTGGCCAATCTCAAATGCGGTGACATCGAATCCCGCTAATTGTAACCATTGGCTGGTTGCTTGACGCACAATTGCATCATCTTCAATCAAAGCTATACGCTGCATAGTTTGGCTCCGCCACTTACCTCTGAATAATGTCGTCCACGGTATGTAAAAAATCCGCAGACGAAAAGGAGCTAGCTCCCACTTTAGATAACACTCCTTTAACAGTTTTGTGATGTTTGTTAGCTTCAACTTATCTCATTCGCCACTCGCTTAAAAACAAACAGATAACTTTCTCAAGCCATGAGTTTAAAAGGACAAGTCACTAATTTTAAAAGGATTTAATCAGAAATGATGAATAACAATCGGTATTGGTTGTTCCTATGTGCCTGTTTATTAATTGGTTTGGTTCAGGTCACCACCAAAAGCGGGATAAGCCAATGGAAGCTTGAGCAAGCCCAGCGCTATGCAGAACAACGCTTTCTTGGGTACATTGCTGAAGCAAGGCGCACTCTGAAACGTTTTTATTATTTGCCCTACCTCGTGACTAACGATGAAACCAGTGTCCGTTTTATCGATGGTGAAACTCGCCTCGAAAAGCACATTAAAAAGCAGCTGATTCAGTTAGACAAAGCCGCCAACACTAAGGGCTGGTACCTGCTTTCGGGTAAGGGTGATTTGCTGGTTTCTAGCGTTGAAAGAAGTAAGTTGAGCAAGAAGAACGCCGACACGATTGTGTCTAAGATCCACCAGCAAGGTGGTGCAATTTCAGTGGTCACCAAAAATAAAGGCGTTACACCCGACTACTTTATTGCAGCGCCCATTTACCGAGCATCCGATGTAGTGGGGATTGTTGCCGTACAAATCGATTTATCACTGCTGATCGATCAATGGTTTGCCGATGGTGAAGCAATACTGTTCCAAAACCCTCGAGACCAGTTCTTTCTTTCCAGTGATCACCGATTGAGTGCCGATTGGTTCAATGAAAATTTCACTTCACAACCGCTCACCACAAAGCGCGAACTGTACGATCAAACCCACATTCGAGTATGGCGACTAGAAAATAAAGATTACCTTATTCAGTCGATCAAGTTGGACGACCTCAATTGGCGTTTGACCTACCTAACGCCGTTAACCAGCCTCAACCAGGCCACTAACTGGATAAGTTGGAGCGTCGCGGTTGGCTGTCTTTTCATTCTGTTGCTGTTGGTGATTCTTTATCAAAGACGCCAGAAAAAACGCAGTAACCTGCGAATCCAAAAGCTTATCGAAGAGTCTGAAAAACGATTGTCTGGGATGATCAACAAGACACACGTTGGGTTAATACTGATCGATAAACATGGTCACATCCATGATATTAATCTGATGGCGAAAAACTACTTTTCCTTATCCGATTCGATGATCAATAACATCAAGGCATGGCAGTTATTTGAGGCGGGCAACCCGAACTCAACCACGTTGCAGTTACTCAAGAACTTAGAACAACACCAAGAGTTAGCTGAGGTAACCAGCGTCGAAACCATGGCAAGGCGCAGCGATGGCAGCTACTTTCCTGTGTTGTTTTCTATCAGTGCCTTTCCTTGGCATGCCACGACTTACTACCTGTGTACAGTGATCGATATCAGCAAGCGTAAGAAAGCCGAAATTGCGGTGCAAAACGCCAATAAAACGCTGCAACTACGGGTAGAGGAGCGAACACAAGATCTCAAAGATGCGCAGCAAGAACTGGTGGAATCGAGCAAGCTTGCCGCATTAGGACGTATGTCGAGTGCGATCACTCACGAACTCAATCAACCGCTTACTGGCCTAAAAACCCTACTTTCAAGTAATCAATTACTGATGGAAAGGGGTGAGACCAAGATGTTGAAAGCGAACATGGATCTCGTGATGAGCCTCATCGACCGAATGGCCAACATGACCAGTCAACTGAAGTCGTTCGCTTTTAAAAGGTTGGAAAGCCCCTACCCAGTGTCACTGACAGACGCACTGCAAGAAACCCTACGCATTCACCAAGCCGATCTAGAAAACGTCGATATTCGAGTACGAATAGCGTCCAATATTTCGATGGTGATGGGAGAAGAAGCACGACTTCGTCAAGTGCTTGGTAACCTAATCAGAAACGCTGTGGACGCTACGCAGAATCAAACACCCGCGACCATCATTATCAGCGCACACACCGATCAACAACGTGTGATCATCAAGGTGCAAGATAATGGCTGTGGCGTGTCAGAAGACCAACTCGAAACGATTTTTGAGCCGTTTCATACCAACAAAAAAATGGGCGAAGGTTTGGGTCTCGGCTTGGCTATCACAACAAACAATGTACGAGATATGCAAGGCTCCTTGATTGCGAAGAATAACCCAGACCAAGGCATGACATTCACGTTAACGCTACAGAATAGTGATAGTGAGTAATTGCTTACATAAAGCTTAGCCACCACGTTTATAGAGACGCTAAAACAAAAAAACCGCCCACAGAGGGCGGTTTGATTCATTTGTTGGCGTGTGACTTATTCGCTAATACGTTAACGGCTTACTCAGCTAACTGCTTCAACAAGAGCTCTGTCGGACGAACAATCGCGATGATCGATTCATCATAGATTTTCGCTGATTCAGACAGTATCGCTTGGTAGGCCTTCGTATCTGATGCTCTAACTTTTTCACCCGCTTGTGTTTTAGCAATCAAGGTTAACGCCAAGTCTGCTACTTCCGCCGTTTTCTCTGCGACAATCACAGTATCTACCGAAGACACATTACCTGCGAAGACAGTTTTAGCAGCGAGTGCAGCCGCTTTTGCTTGATGATAATGCTCTGCAAGTTGCTCAAGCGCTTGTTGATTACCCGTCGCGACTTCGTTGACCAAATCTTGCATCTCATACACAGCGTAGCTTTCCACTGGCAGCGCATCAACGAAGCGGTTTAGACGCTCGTATTGGCTGTATAAAGTGCCCTTAGGTTCAGTAGAATTCCACTTCTCCCAGTTACGCGCGTAGTACTGTGCTGGCTCGGTGTACTTGGCAAGCACGCGTAGGTCGTGGATATCTTGGCCTTTTGCAATGCGTTTTAACAACATGTCAGCATCCGCATGATGACGAAGTCCAACAGACACTTCAGACCATGTATCCATCGCTTTCATGCGCTTGTACATGCTGCGCTCGTCCGTCAACTCTGCATCAGACCAGAAGCGTTCTGCAATCGCATAGCTGCGTGGCCATAGGTAGTTTTCAACCGTGAGGCTATCTTTATTTTCTAGCCACATGGTGATCTCGCCGCCCAAGATAAGCTCTTTTTCTTTGTCAGTTAATTCTGCAGGATAACCGCCATTTGGTTCAGGAATCACGCTGCCTTCAACATCACTGCTCGCAATCACTTCACCTGTAGTTGGCCAACGCACATTACCGACCAATTGGTAACTGCCTTCGGCAAAACCATTTGAATTCAGATTCAGGTTGAACTCGGTGTACGACATGAAGTTATCGAAGTGGCCAACAAAGGTTTTACCCGGCACATAATCAAGGATGAAGATCTCTTCACGAGACTTGCCGTTGTAATCACTGAATGCGCGGAAAGTGCCGTCTTTCGCTTCAATGATGGTCAGTGTTCCCTTACGTGGGCCGCCTTTTGAACGTGGCTTCTCCCATTGATACGTCACGAACTTTTCGCCGCTGTGCAACTTATCGTCAACAGTAATGCCAGTTGGCATTGGGTCATTGCGATAATGGTAGCTAGTTGGCTGAGGTTGATCTAGGTAGTAACCTGTAGAAAGAATACCTGGGTAGCCCTCTTTCGCCGCACGACCAATGCTATCGTGCCCTTGCCAGCTTTGAATCACGATGGAAGTCGGCAGGTCTTTATGCCAAATCTCATCCCAACCGGTCATCTTCTTACCGCGCTCTTCGAGCATCTTCTCAACTTTTACATTGAGGTAAGACTGCAGGCCACGCTCGCCATCGATATTGTTCTCTTCAATGAACTGTTGGTGCTTTTCGCTGTTTTTCCACTGTGCATAATTCGGCTCATCGCCACCAATGTGGAAGTACTCATCAGGGAACAGCTCGGTCACTTCATCAAACACATCACCAAGCATCTCATAGACTTCTGGGTTCAGTGGGTCCATGAGCGGTTCAAACACGCCCCACCCTCTTTCTTGCTCGTAGTTTTGCCCTTCACCGCCCGACATCAAACTCGGGTAAGCGTGAGCAACCGCAGAAGAGTGACCCGGAAGAGAGACCTCAGGAATCACACGAATACCAAGATTACGCGCGTATTCAACTAAGTAGCGAACTTGGTCTTTGGTGTAGTAATTACCATCAGCGGTTTCAGACCACAGACGCGGCCATGATTCGGTTTGAATGCGAATGCCTTGGTCGTCCCAGAAGTGCCAATGAAACACGTTCATCTTCGCCGACGCCATCGCATCTAACTGACGAATCAGTACATCGAATTCAATGAAGTGACGTGACGTATCGTAAGAAACACCACGCCAGCGGAAACGAGGCTCATCGACAATCGTGACGGCAGGAATGTGGTAGCCAGTCGCAGTGGTTTCAACGAGCTGTAAAAGGGTTTCGATGCCGTGGATAGCACCATATGGGCTTGGAGAACTCAGCGTGATTTGTTCACCCTGAGTGGTAATTTTGTAGGACTCTACAGAGTCGATGTTCTGTACTTCAGACTTTGGCGCCGCGTCGATATCAATGATCAGGTTCGCTTGGTCTTCATTATCAACCTGCCAATTTAGAATCGGCACACCCGTCTGACGCTCAAGGCGATCAATAAAGCGTTTCGCCGTGTACTCAACGCGATCAGAATTAAAGCCTTTGATATAAACTTTAAAATTACCATCTACTTTCACTTGGCCTGATTTTAATTCCACAGTTTGTGGGTAAGGCATTAAATTCAAGTCTGTATTTGGAGCCATTGCTAAAGCCATTGGAGAAACTACTGAACCGGATATCAATAGTGACAATATAGTTTTTTTCATTATTAATTTTCCTATATAACTTTCATTGTATTTTATTTATCAGAGCCTATTCACAAAAATAATGTGGCTCTGTTGTATTAAAATGAGAAATTAACACCAACTCGGAAACGCCAATCCGTTTTATCGTTTTCTGATTGCACCGTATCTGCATCAACCACTTCAGCATATGGCCTCACTGTTGGTTTCCATTTGTAGACTGCTTTGACGGTATGCTCGCGGGCATTTAGGTCGCCGGTTGCGAGCTCTGTCGTATGATGCGTAATCTGATCGAAATACGTAAAAGCATACGAAATCATGTATTTGTCTGTATTGTATCCCGTCCAAATATCATAACGGTTTCGCTTTGCTGTCTCTTCATTGCCATAGTCATTCACTAAAGCTTCGGTCGAAAAATCATAACGATAACGGCCATGTACAAAGAGCCCATTGTCAAAGTTGTAATTGAGCTTTAGATAAGGCATCAAGAAGGTATTCGAGCCTTGGAAATTCATCACTACGCCAGGGTTCAGCATAAAATTGTCATTGATGGCATAGGTGTAATAATGGGTAAACTCGGTATTAATCACCTTCGTTTCGTCATACGCTCCCGCTGCATGTCGAACATTCGTCAGTGTTTCTAAACCATAGCCATTATCAAAATGGTGACCAACAATAAAACGACTTCGATACTGATCTGTCGTACTTCGATACTCTGCCCTTAAATCGACATAACCCCCGGCAGTTGAGGTCATTGGTAATAATGCTAGTAGTGTTAAAGGAAGTAATTTTTTCATAGTTCACCGATATTATGATTATAAAAACCCACCGCACATTGATATATGCAGAAAGATGTAAATTCGGAGACTACCTGTTTTATTTCTTATTAATTTTTAGATTGTACAAGGTTTATTTATAGCTACTGCTCATATTCAGTAGCTATTATCTTATTTTGACTACAACTAGATTTAACTATTTCACCAACTCAACCGCTTCACGAACCAATACTGCAATCTCATCCCATTGCTCATTCTCGATCATCTTTGGCGACACCATCCAAGTACCACCACAGCACACCACGCGATCCACGGCTAGGTAGTCATTCACGTTGTGTTTTCCGATACCGCCCGTTGGCATTAAAGACACATCAACGTATGGCGCTAGTAGAGACTTCACCATGTTGATGCCACCAGACGCTTCTGCAGGGAAGAACTTCAAAAAGTTAAGACCAAGCTCTAGCGCTTGCTCTACTTGGCTTGGGTTGTTTACGCCCGGAACGATTGGCATGCCGATTTCTTGGCAACGTTTTACGGTGTTTGGATTCAGGCCCGGAGCCACGATGAATTCACTGCCCGACTCTTTCGCAAGGTCGATCTGCGCTGGCGTTAATACTGTGCCGGCACCGATACACATTTCTGGATACGCATCGCGCATCGCACGAATCGCGTCTGCTGCCGCTTCAGTACGGAATGTGACTTCAGCAACTGGCAGGCCGTTTTCTACCAACACCTTTGCCAGTGGAATCGCGTGTTCAACCTTGTTGATTTGGATAACAGGGATAACTTTGAATTGCTTAAGTTTGTTGATCATTTCTTGAGACATAATAATTCCGCTTTTTATTTTATTTTTTAATCAGTTGGCTCATAGCGCTCACGGGGATGATCGCGCCAGAGTATTGAATAACGATTGAAGCCAGTTGGTGGCCAAGTTCGGCTGCGTCGGTGGCGCTCTCACCAATAAGACGCGCAGCTAAATAACCCGCGGCGAATGAATCGCCCGCCGCGCAGGTGTCGACCACGTTAGAAACACGAGTCGCTGAGACATAATTCTCAACAATGTTGCCCTGTTCTACTTGAACAATCTTGCATGGCTCACAGCCACGTTTGATGACGATCTCTTGGCAACCCAAACGAAGGCAGCGTTGTTGAACGCTCTCTGAGTTCCCCCAGACAAGTAGATCGTCGTCTTCGGTAATCAAGGCGATGTCTACCAGCGGCAGTAACTTGGCATACCAATGTTGAGCTTGCTCGGTGCTCCAAAGTTGCGGGCGATAGTTGTTATCAAAAATTACCTTGCCGCCTTGGTTTGAGAACACGCTAATGGCTTTGAATAGGCGCTCACGAGAGGCATCATCCAAGATCGCGATACTGATACCGCTGATGTAAACCGCGTCGACTTGCTTCTCTGTCAGGGCAATTTCAAGCTTATTCAAGTCATTAGCATGGAAGTAAGATTTTACTGCCGCATCGTTGCGCCAGTAGTGAAAGTGTCGCTCGCCCGTTTCATCGGTTTCGACCATGTAGAGTCCAGGTAGCTTGTTTGGGATTCGTTCAACGAAATTGGTTTGAATACCCTCTAGCTGCCAGCTATCAATCATATTTTGAGACAGCTCATCACTGCCAAGACCTGTCGCGTAATGAACAGAGAGGTTTTGATGTTGAGTTAAGCGAGAAAGGTAAAGTGCGGTATTGAGTGTGTCACCGCCGAATTTTTTGGTTAATGGAGAGCCGCTGATTTCGACCATGCACTCGCCAAAGAAAGCAATATTGAAGTTAGAAGATGCAGGCATAGCAGATCCTAAAATAGAGAGATAAATGGGGAAGAAGGCCCTACCGAGAAGCAGAGCCTGAGCTAGCTAAACCACTCCACAACTTGTTGTACTGAATTTGTGGTACTAACTCGCTGTGGAGCGTTTTAGATTAGCTTGTTTGATTTGCAGGACGTTGAGAAGACGCGTCTTCTTCAAGCACACCTGAGTCTGACAATTCCATTTCCATCAGAGCGCGCTCGTCATCAAGGATTGCTTTCGCCATTTCTGGTGTTACTTGATTAGCCGGAGTACATAGGCTTACCAGCACACCAGCCGTTAGAGCCACTAGACAAGAAGGAATCACAGGGTTGCCCCAGAAAGCCGTGTAGTCTGCGTTTAGCATTACGACAAATGAAGCCACAGATGCACCCGCTAGCGTAGCAAGAGCACCCTGCCAGTTGTAACGTTTCCAGAATCGACCCAACATACCGCACACAAACATGCCCGACATTACGGTTGAAATCATTTTCGTGATGTAGCCAATGATGTCGTTTGACGTTAGTGCGAACAACAGTGCAAAACCAATCACCACAATCAGTGCCAAGCGAGAGTAGTTCACCATTGACTCTTTGTTTGGTACGCGGCCAGTGAACATCACGTAAACATCACGAAGTAGGATAGAAACACCTGCTATCGCATCTGAACTTGCGCTCGACATGGTTGCAGAAAGACCCGCGATAAGAACAATCATGCCAACGCCAACCGGAAGAACCGTTGCAGCCACATAAGGGAACGAGTAGTTCGCGTTATCCAATGATGGGTCAATCGCATGTGCTGCCATACCAATGATTGCAGGGATGATTGAGAAGAAAAGGTACAACACACCCGATGCAACAAATGAGCGACGAACGGTTGATACGTCTTTACCCGAGTAGATACGTTGACGGAATGAAGGAGTCGCCAGCACACCCACACCGATAACCACAGCCAGAGACACAGCAGGCAGAAGGCCCAGTTTATCGATTGCTAAAAAGCTTGTAGCAGCAGGGTCCATCGCAGCGTAAAGGTTATCCATGCCGCCGATGTAATCAACTGACATTACCGCCATCAAAATGAAGCCAGCAAAAAGAATGATCGCTTGAATGGTATCGGTCCACACAACCGCTGTGTAACCACCGATCACCACGTAAATAGTGAATGCTGCAGCAATAATGATTTTCGCCAGGTTGAGGTCGATGTCTGCAATCCACGCTAAGTACATGCCGCCACCTAGAATGTGTGCGCCCAACCAACCAATTGAAGCGACAAAGATCAGTACACCTACAACGTTTTTCACGATGCGGTTAGCGCCAACATAGTAAGCCAGCTCTTCACTCATGGTCATGAAGTTCAATTTACGAACCGGAGCAAACCAAAGTGCAAGTAATAGGATGCCTATCGCGCCACCAATGCCGTACAGAGCACCTGCCCAGCCATTTGCGTAGCCGAAGCCAACCGCCCCCATACTTGAACCCGTACCGACCATCGTCGCTACTGTTGTACCAAGTACTAAGAACATAGGTAGGCCACGGCCACCTAATAAGAAATCTTCGCCAGATTTTTGATTACGCGAGACAAACCAGCCTAACCAAATTAAAAAACATACGTACACGCCGAAGCCTGTAAGAAAAAGTGTGCTGTTCATTTGACACCTCTCAGTGAAATATTGAGTTCATTCTTGAACTTTATTTATGATTCATTCATTTTATATTTCATATAATTACTTTATTGATTTTATCTTTTTTAATTAAAGTAATTTTTATAAATGTAGGGTGAGAGTATTAAAGGATAATAACAGGGATAACTAACCCCTAATACTCTATAAGTAGGTAATTGTGATTAGGTTATTACTATCCGCGATCAGCGCGGTAGCAAGTCACATCTACTTCAACCTTCACGTCTACAACTAAGTCGCAAACCATGCAGATACGAGCCGGTGGGTTAGCACCGAAGAACTCTTTGAATACCTTATTAAAAGATTGGAAGTAACGAGAATCCGTTAGCACAACCTTTACGTGCATTACGTCTTCTAGGCCGTAGCCCGCTTCAGTCATGATATCGACACAGTTTTGGATCGCTAGGCGAGACTGGTCAACAATGCCACCCTCAACCACTTCACCATCTGTCATCGGTGTCTGGCCAGAAACGTATAGGAAACCACCTGCTTCAGTTGCACGTGCAAATGGTAAATGTTGTCCGCCTGTACCTGTACCGCCTTCAACACCGTAACGTTTAATAGTCATTTTTTAACTCCACTTATTTATAGATAATATTGGGTTTATAGATAACATTGGCTTTATAGATAAAACTGTTTCTATTCCAATATATTTAAATTAATTCGCCGTTTTTATAATCATCTGAATTTAATAAATAATTTAAATTCTAGTTTCGGTAAATAAAAACGCCTGAACGATTATTTCTTACTTTTCCTTGCTGGTAAGTTAACTCACCATTTACAAATACACTTTCTATTCCTTGAGCAACTGAAATAGGATTTTCAAATGTTGCTGTGTCTTTAATATTCTTTGGATCAAATAAAACTAAATCGGCAAAGGCACCACAGCGAACTTCGCCTCGGCCCGCTAAGTTGTAACGCTGAGCCGACATTCCAGTCATCTTGTGAATCGCTTCTGGCAACGAGAACAGTTTTTCGTCTCGGCAATAGTGACCTAGCACTTTCGGGAAGGTGCCCCACAATCTTGGGTGTGGATGCGGGTCATTAGGTAAACCGTCTGAACCGACCATGGTCAGTTTGTATTTCAATACGCGCTTTACGTCGTTCTCATCCATGCAGTGGTAAACCGCGCCCGCTGGTTGAAGCGCTTTTGCTGCGTCCATCAGGGGGAGATTCATTTCATCAGCAATCTGCTTCAGCGTTTTGCCTGCATGTTCTGGTTTTGCTTCAGACCAAGTGATGAAGATGTCGAAATCGTCGGTCACTTGTTTCAAATCTAATGTTGAAGAGCTCGCTGAGTATGGGTAACAGTCGCAAGACACATCTTGGTGCTCAGAAACCTTGTCCATCAAATCAAGTACTTCAACGGTTCTACCCCAGTTCCCCGCACCTGCACATTTAAGGTGGGAGATAACAACAGGCACTTTCGCGTATTGTCCTGTCTCAAACGCCTCTTCCATCGCGCTTAAGATCTCTTCAAATTCGGTACGCATATGCGTGGTATAGATGCCGCCGTGACCAGAAAGCACTTTCGCTAACTGCATCACTTCGTTGGCATTCGCTTGTTTCGCGCTTGCGTAAGCCAAACCCGAGCTCAAACCTAATGCGCCTTGTTCCATCGCCAAATCAAGGTTGGTTTGCATCGCTGCGATTTCGTCTTCGCTTGCAGTGCGTTGCAGGTCGTCCATCACTTGGTTACGTAATGTGGTATGGCCAACTAACGCTGCGACGTTTACTGCCGGTTGAGCTTGCTCTACTGCTTGTGCATACGCGGTGAAAGTTGGGTATTTAAAGTCAGCTTGTGCGCCTAAAAGATTCATTGGATCAGGTGGATCGCCAGCCAAAACAGTTGGTGATGCGCTGATACCACAGTTACCAACAATCACGGTTGTGACACCTTGGCTGATCTTAGGCAGACAGTCTGGGTAACGAATTACATTGGTATCGTCATGTGTGTGTACATCGATAAAACCAGGAGCCAATGCTAAGCCTGCTCCCTCAACCAATTGGCCACAATCTTCATGATCGATTTGACCAATTTCGGCGATTTTTCCATCTCGGATTGCTACATCGGCACAAAACGATTGTTCGCCGGTGCCATCAAACACCTCTACATTTTTAATTATCGTATCGAACAACATTTTTCACTCTCTCAATCCACTGTGTTGATGGAGCTATCTTAAAAATTTGGTCGATTGTTTTCAGTGACAAAACACACATAATACTTTAAATTGCGTGATAGTTTCTATCACAAACAATAAGAACGATAGATTTACACATAACAAAACAACGACTTACATCATGTTAGGAATCAGCAATGAAAAATAACCCTGCACTCGAAAATGTTAGAAAGTATCAAAAAGAAGGTTTTATCTTGACTGAAAAAGGCCAAAAAGGGAGAGCGATATCACAATCTGAGAACGGTGTTTATCGACTGATTGATGAAGATGTTTCGCTCCCGGTTGCGGTTATCAAGCAATCAGCCTTAACCAATAACCTAAATTGGATGCAATCATTCGCCGATCATCACCAGGTTAAATTATCGCCACACGGTAAAACCTCCATGACACCTGATTTTTTCCGTCAACAGCTAGAAAATGGCGCTTGGGGAATTACCGTTGCGACACCTGCACAAGCAGAAATTGCAGCAATGGCAGGTGCAAAACGCATCATCATGGCTAACCAATTGGTGGGCAAAACCAACATGGCGATCATCGAACAACTGATTCGCGAGTTTGATGTCGATTTCTACTGTTGTGTGGATTCATCGGTAAACGTGCAGCAACTTAGCCAATATTTCGCTAATACACAGCAGACGCTAAAAGTACTCATCGAATTTGGTGTACCGGGCGGTCGCTGTGGTTGTCGTTCACCGGAAGAAGTTCTAGAACTGGCTCAATTCATCCAAGACACACCAACCCTTTCACTCGCGGGTATTGAGGTTTACGAGGGTGTGATTCACGGTGACAATGCTGAGCAAGACATTCGTACCTTCTTAAATCAGGCGCTCACTTCGGTCGAAAGCCTAGCATCAGATGGCCTAATTGCAGGGCAACCTATTATCACTGGCGCAGGCTCGGCTTGGTATGACGTGGTTGCAGAATGTTTGGCGAACCTAACCGATTACTTGGCTATTATCCGCCCGGGCTGCTATGCCATTCACGACACTGGCATTTACCTAGACGCACAAAGCAAGGTGTTGCAACGCGCCCAAGTAAACCAAGGCTACGCGTGTGAATTGGGTGGTGATTTAGAATCGGCACTTGAGGTGTGGGCGTATGTTATCTCTCGTCCGGAGCCAACCAAACTGGTGATCGGTCTAGGTAAGCGTGATGTGGCCTTTGATGCGGGTTTACCGATTGCAGAGCGCGGCTATCGCAACGGCGAAGCAATCTCTGTGAAAGGTCTGACTGCTACCGCGGTAATGGATCAACATACCTTTGTTGAAACCGATGGCTCTTCTGAGATTGAAGTGGGTGACATGATTGCTTTCTCGACCTCACATCCGTGTTTAACCTTCGACAAATGGCGCTACATTGCCATCAGCGAGGACAACCATCAGGTAACAAACTGGGTGGAAACCTGTTTCTAGGTCGATTTTTCAATAAGCTAGAATCAACGAAACAATAAGATATACTAACGGGGCTAAGCTTTAGCGACCAATGACTAGGTATTAGCAAATAGCCCCATCAACAAAGGATCAGGATTCTTGAGTTTAGAAGTAGATATCATTTCACAGATAACAGAGCGTTTTCCTGCTCTTCGTGATGCAGAAAAGAAAGTCGCCAAGCTGATCATGGATGACATTGATTTTGCTGCCAATGCCAGCATCACAGAGCTAGCCGAAGGCGCTCAAGTGAGTGAAGCCACCATCACACGTTTTGCTAAAGCGATCGGTTGCAGCAACGTACGTGATATGAAGATTAAGTTGGCTCAGACGCTAACCGTTGGCCAGCGCTTTATCCTCGAACCTGTTGACCAAACGGGTTATCAAGGTATCTACGAATCGATCAAACAGAGCCTAGATATCAACCGAACTCTGTTCAAAGAGCAAGACGTTGAAACTGCGGTGAGCTGGCTGCATAACGCCAGACAGATCATTGCTATCGGCATGGGTGGCGGTTCGACCATTGCTTCTCAAGAGCTGCAACATAGACTGTTTCGTTTGGGCTACCCAGTGGTGTCGTACAACGATGGCTTGATGTCACGTATGGTTGCTGCCACGGCCGATGCCAATGACGTGATGGTGATGATTTCAGCGACAGGCTTTACGCCCGTGATCACTGAAACTGCCGAGCTAGCCAAGCAGTACGGACTTAAGATTATCGCTATTACCCCACAAGACACACCGCTAGCAAAAATTGCGGATATCTTGTTACCAATCAAGCATATGGAAACCGACTTCATCTACAAACCATCGGCTTCTCGCTATGCTATGTTGGCGTTAGTGGATGTGCTTTCGATGGGCATGGCAGTCAATCATAAAAACCGTTCGCGCGACAAGCTGCGTCGCTTGAAAGTTGCGCTCGATTCTTATCGCGGTGGAGGCGACCGACAACCTCTCGGTGATTAGACGTTACCGAAACCAAGCTTCTCGCAGCTAAATAAAAATTGAATCTAAATAAAAAAGCCCCGTAGTATTCACTCAATCGAGTCGATACTGCGGGGCTTTCTTAGTTGTGGTTTTTCTGGGAGTTACTCTCCTGAGTCAATTGAAGCTAAGATAAACTCAACTCGCTCCTCAACAGATAATTTAGGTACTTCCACTAGCTGATAACCAAACTGAGTATAGGCCGACACCATGTTTGCGTAGGTGGCGACCGCTTCGCCGAAGTCTTGTTTACGTTCTTGATCATTGATGAAAATAGAGTCCCAAGGCGGGAAGATAAATACCTTACTGTTGTATGTGATCTCATTACAGCTATTTAGCAAGGATTCTGGAATAGGCAGCGTTTCTAACAGGCTGTAACCGTATGAATCCACGATGCTTCTATCAAAGAAAACAGGCTGTTCACTCGATTCGAACGCTTGATAATTGGCTAACTCTTCTCGCACCATCTCATCGCGAAAGGCTACTTTATCTCGCCACGGCAAAGCATCTCCTTGTTGCTCGACTTGCAGCTGAATCACTTTACGTCCTACTTCTAGTGCGCAGCGATAGCCCTGACTTTTTAAAGCATCGATGACCGAGGTTTTGCCAGATCCCGGCCCACCGGTAAATACAATTAGGTTATTCAAATGAACCTCTTCAAAGGGGGAAAATAACGAATCGGACCTTAACGAAACCCAAGTTAACGAATCAAGGACAGAATGGACTTAAATTCTGGTGCGCGGCAATCTTTCACAAGCTCGTATAAACTCATTTCTAATCCCGTAATCTGGATACCAGCGTCCTGCAATCGGCTGATAGCCAATTTCTTATTCAATGCTGTTCGTGAACTAATGCAATCACCAACGACCTGAACCTTGTACCCAAGATCTAACAACCCCATTGCGGTTTGATAGACACAAATATGAGCCTCAATGCCACACACTAACCAAGTCTCCACACCCTTGTCTTGCACAGCTTCAACAAACTTGGGCTCGTTACACGCGTTGAAGGTAAATTTTGGTATCGGCTTAGCATCACTCAATAGGTCATTCAGTTCGTCGACCGTAGCACCTAACTTCTCAGGGTTCTGCTCCAAGCTAATAATTGGCAGCCCCAAAACCTGCGCACCCTTAATCAACTTTCCACAGTTAGAAATCAGCGTATCGCTCTCATCAACAAGGCGTGCGAGCTTGCCTTGTACGTCCACAACCACCAACCCTGTGTTTTGTTTCGTTAGCATGTTTATTCCTTGTTTGAACAACCTGACTCAATAGGCAATCTGATGTGTATTTTTTCTACTATGTAACGATTCAACTTACAAAGCCATACAGTAATAGGTACAAGACTACGGAATAATGCTCGCCAACGGTCGAAAGGTCGCAAAACAAAAATTATTGATACTGGCATGACATTAAAGAGTGAGTAGGAAAGATGAATAAGTTAACAAAATCAGCATTAGCACTAGGTTTAATCAGCGCAATTTCTCTTCCTGCTTTAGCAGCAGGTACTGACGGCGGTGCGTACATTGGTGGCGGCCTTGGCGTATACCAAGATTCTGATACCGATGGTCAAGGTTATTTAGATTCAGATGGCATGGGCTACAATCTATACGGCGGCTACCAATTCAACCGTATCGTAGGTGTTGAACTTGGCTACAACGATTACGCAGACTACAAAAAGGGGACTGCAAAACTGTCTCCGACGTCTGTTTCTTTGTCAGCAAATCTTGGTTACACATTCGACAACACAATCCGCCCATTCGTATTGGCTGGTTTAAGCTCTGTTGACCTGAACGCAAACAAGAGCGCTGGTTACGATGATGATAGCGGTACGGGTTTCCACTTTGGTGTTGGTGTTGAATACACGCCAATCGAGCATCTAACACTACGTCTAATTTCACAAGCAGACGCAGTGAGTGTTGAAAACGACTACGGCTTTAAGAAAGAAGACAAAACACTAGCATTCAGCAGCGTTAGCTTCGGTGGTTCATACAACTTCTAATGTGATTGAACCACATAGAATAAGCTGAACATACTAATTCACTTTGCTGTTCCACCTTGTCATGAAGGTCACTCAGTAAAGTGAATTTTTGTATCTACACAACCTATCGCGTCATGTCACTTTAGCCGGTTTATCGCTCACCATTACTTATTTGAGCTTTATGCGTTGATATTAGAGCTTTCTTGGTAGCGAGACTAAAATAAAGGGATAAGAGACGCAGGAAAACAAAACCTATGAACCTTCCAAGCTTAAACATGTCGATAAACAAGCTGCCTTTTGTGTTGGCTGTGTATTATCTGCTTGTCATCAATATCCCTCTCTCCCTAGAACTGATTAGTATTGTTCAGGCATCAAAGTCTGAAAGTGTCGCGTTTCTTATATCCATCCCGATCTTCTTCCTTGCTGCCTTCAATTTTATCTTCCAAGTCTTTAATTGGCCGATATTCTCCAAGACGTTTTTTATTTTGTTGCTGATCACCTCGACACTCGTCAGCTACAGCATGTTCAATTACGGCATCTATGTAGACTACGGGATGATAGAAAATGTATTCGAGACCAATAGTGGTGAAGCAGCAAGCTATGTAAGTACCCACTCCATCTTATGGTTACTCGTGATGGGCGGTATTCCGTCACTCATCCTCTTGCTAACCAGACTTAAGAGAGAGTCTTGGAAAGATTTCTTTGTCTGGAAGTCGATTGGGCTGCTCTCTTCTTTGATCGTCATCGCCATTATTGCAGGGCTGTTTTACAAAGATTACGTTTCGATTGGTCGCAATAACTCGCACATCAAAAAGATGATCATCCCAACAGAATACGTGGCATCAACGGTTAAATACATCAATAACACCTACATAAAAGAGCCTATCCCTTATCAAGAGCTAGGGTTAGATGCGCAGCTAAAACCAGAAGCGAAACAAGCAGAAAAACCAACCTTGTTAGTGTTTGTTCTTGGTGAAACCGCACGTGTATACAACTACCAATATTATGGCTATGAGAAAGAAACCAATGCTCATACCAAGCCTTACAACCCGATATTTTTCTCTGATGTTCAATCATGTGGAACCGCCACGGCAGTCTCCGTACCGTGCATGTTCTCTAACATGAATCGCAGCAACTACGATCGCGACAAAGCTTACAACCAAGATAACGTGGTCGATATTATGAACCGTGCAGGTATTCACTCTATCTGGCGAGAGCATGATGGGGGAGACAAAGCCGTCGCACATCAAATCAAAGAGATGACTCTCGTCGCCAAAGACAGCGACCCTTTATGTAATAACGATGTATGCTACGACACGGCAATGCTAGAGAACTTTGAGCAAGATACTCAAGATCTTGAGCAAGATAGCATCATTTTCTATCACATTTCAGGATCTCACGGGCCGACTTACTTTGAACGTTACCCTGACGATCATAAGAAATTCACACCAGACTGCGCTCGCGCCGACATTGAAAACTGCACCAAAGAGGAAGTGGTTAACACCTACGACAACACGATTTTGTACACAGATTTCTTTCTCTCACAGGCGATTCAGAAACTGGAGAAACTGACCGACAAGTACAATGTCGCGCTGATGTACATCTCGGATCACGGAGAGTCTTTAGGGGAAAATGGCGTGTATCTTCATGGTATGCCCTACTCGCTGGCACCAAAAGAGCAGACTCACGTACCTATGATCCTATGGATGTCTGATGGTTTTGCTACGCAGAAAGGGATAAGCGAGACCTGCTTAAGAAAGGCGGGGAAAGAGCAGAGCTTTTCTCACGATAACCTGTTCGACTCCTTGCTTGGCCTGATGGACGTGCAAACCAAAGAGTACCGAGCGAGCCAAGATATCTTCGCACCGTGTCGGTAGTTCTCTTCAAATGCTGATTTTAAAGGGGCTCATTGTATGAGCCCCTTTTTGCTTTCTATCTAATCTAAAACTGTCGTTTTTGTTCAATACCTATCTCAGTTACTCGCCTACACTTGCTGTCATTGAAACGCAGCTCAACTAATCAATGTATCTCATCGTCAATCGACGTACCTGAGAACCTGACAGCAGCTACGCACTCTACCGAATTGAAACAACAGGAATGAACGCGATGTTAGACATCAAAAAAATCTCAACACTTAGTGA
Organism: Vibrio sp. Evd11; assembly: GCF_900382755.1. Classification (NCBI taxonomy): domain Bacteria; kingdom Pseudomonadati; phylum Pseudomonadota; class Gammaproteobacteria; order Vibrionales; family Vibrionaceae; genus Vibrio; species Vibrio sp. Evd11. The sequence goes on along the minus strand of NZ_OSDX01000003.1, from coordinate 113,480 downwards.
CTTAAGCGAACTAAAAACGGCTTACTTTGCTGAGTCAACAGCTCCACTAGATGGCATGTGGCAATTCGGTTTTGTACCAATGTCTGACCATTTTGGTTTTTACGAAAACGGCAAGCTTGTCGGTTACTGCGTGTTGAATGGTGAAGGCTACTTGCTTCAGTTTTTCCTAGCAGCAACAGCCAACGCGAACATTGCCGACTTGTTCACCTTGATCATCGAAAACAACAGCTCTGTGATTGGTGAGGTGAAAGGCGCATTCGTTAGCACAGCAGAGCCGCAGTATCTGTCACTATGCTTGGACAATACCGAGTCCGTCAAAGTCAACGCACTGATGTTCCGCCAGCGTCCAACAGCCGTCGCAAACAACATTGAAAACATCGAGATGACTCTCGCGACGGAAGAGCAACTCGATCAGCTAGTCGAATTTGCTTCATCAGCGATCGGCGCGCCTAAAGAGTGGCTCACAGGTTACTACGGTAATTTGATTGCCCGCCAAGAACTATGGGGCTACTGGGAAAGCGACAGTATTCTTGCTACAGGAGAGTGCCGTAAGTTCGATGAGCACCAAACGCAGTTTGCTGACTTGGGTATGATTGTCGCGCAAGCAGAACGTGGTAAAGGCTTAGCGACGCGTGTTATTCACTTTCTAAAGCAACACGCTAATAGCCAAGGATTAGAAGCTATGTGCTCTACGGAAAGCAGTAATATTGGCGCACAAAAGGCCATCACACGCGCTGGGTTATCATCAAAGCATCGTATCTTGCAGTTTGATTTTAGCGAATTAAAGGAAGCTGATTAGCCTTGATTCGGATTAACAAACATCAAGACTAAGTTCTAACAATAGATACTGATAAAAACTGTCACCTCCAACGATATCCACATATAGTTGGAGGTGACAATCATCTGAAATAGAAGGTCTAATGATCAATTGGTTACAGTCTCCAAAGTCCCCTGTAGTTGCTCAGTTCATTGATTGCTACTGGCTTATTGAAAAGACGCCCGACGCTCAAACTCATCAATTTCCGATACTCAATCCCGATCCATCGGCGCACCTGATCTTATCGCCAAGTGAGCAAGCGTATCACTACACGATTGAGCAACAGGTCGATCAAGGCGTTGGCAGCCATCTGCTGTTACCACACCATAAAGCCATCGAATTGGATCACTCGAAGCCCTTTGTTCACTTGGGCATTAAATTCCATGTCGGAGCCTTGTATTCATTGGCTATCCCAGATTGTCCTCACCCTAGCTTGGACAGCGTTAGTCCCGTCAATCTCGCAGGTTTGCTAAACAATCCAAACGCCGATGCAACGCTACTGATCAAGCTCGCTCAAACCGATGTTGAGGCCTGCTGTCAGCAGTTAGATGATTTGCTGCTTCCTTGGCTATCGACAGCTAAAACGGATAGGCACAGCGAACTGACACGCAAGGTGTTGGGTGTGCTTGGTTCGACACCGATTGCAGAGCTTGGCGACAAGCTGTTTTGCTCGCAAAGAACATTAGAGAGAAGCTTCAACAAGGTAACAGGGCTGACATTAAAACAGTGCCAATCGATGAACAAACTCGAAGCGATGTTGGAATACTTGTATAAGAGAAATTTGGATGACATCGACTGGATGGACGTCGCCTTTCAATTTGGGTTTAGCGACCAACCGCACCTGATTCGTTACCTAAAGAAAACCATCGGTCTAACACCCAATACTTACGCTAAACAAGGCGGTTTAACTATTGATGTTTATGGTGGAGTGAGATCGGACTAACCCACCTTTTGTCCATCAAGCACTCTTTGTCTATAGCGCACTATTTGTCTATAACGCGCATTCTTTCTATAACGAACGTCCTGTTTATAACGTACACCTCTGCCTTTGTGTCCCATTAGTAGCAAGTTTTATTGAGTTTAGATTTGCGACTAAATATACTGGGGACATCATCAGACGGAGGACAAAAATGAATAATAAAAACAAACATATAGTTTTAATTCATGGTCTATATATGCCTGCGTTGATCATGCAATATCTGGATAGAAACTTCAAAAAACGCGGCTTTACAACGCACAAGTTTGCCTACAACTCGCTGCGTTTCCCTTCGGCTGCTAAACGTCTCAATCGTTTCATTAATGCCCGTTTCGATGAGTACGATGAGGTCTACTTTTTTGGTCACTCACTGGGTGGCTTGCTGATTCGCCACTACTTTAAGTTCTACCAGCCCGACTTTGCAGACACCTGCATTATTACCGCAGGCACTCCGCACAATGGGGCAACCATAGCCAAAACGCTTTCGAATCATGGTCTTGGATTTATATTTGGTTCGAGCAAAATGATCTTAAGTGATGGCTTAGGTGACTACGATATTAATGTGCCGATTGGCGTGATTACAGGCACTTACGACGCCGGAGTTGGGCGTATTGTACTGGGAAAAAATCCGGGTGATGGCACGGTAACACTCGAAGACGCAAACCTGAGAGGGGCAACGGATACTTACGCTCTCAAACTCAACCACACGGCGCTTGTCTACTCCAAGGAAGTCGTAACACTGTCGGCTCAGTTCATCGAACACAGAGCTTTTAAGGATGCTTCATAGCTTTTGCGTTAGCTGTTTTCCGTTAACTTTTGTGCGCGTTAGCTCGTGTATCTAGCTCTGGTTCTCTTATTGCTGTTTTCTTACTTCTGGTAGACGGATACAAAGATAGATAAAAACAAAAATACCACTCTGCGATGAGAGTGGTATTCAAAAATTCAATGCTGGAAGTGAGTGCTTGTTATACTTTCTATACTTGTTACAGGCGATTCACTCGCGTTGGTAAAAACACCTCACCCAACATGCATCGCACCGAACCACCACCAATGTCTTCAATCGTTTTCACGTTAAATGGCAGCAGCTTTCCGTGTGTCGAAAGCTGAGCTAACTGAGCTGGAGAAAATGCATCGTAAGCCGATTGAGACATCGCGATTACCTTATCGCCATTCACGGTTTCCAATTGCAGAATGTTGCCGCAGAATCGGTTCATCTGATCGATCGAGATCGAGATAACTTGCTTGTCTTTGGCAAGAGATTTCACCACAAAGCGGCGTTCAAACTCAGGAATCACTTCATCACAGATCACGCAGAAGTTATCACCAATCGCCATCATCACATTGGTGTGGTAAATCGGCTGACCAGACGGTAACGCCGTTTGGAACGAAACCACGCGAGAATAACCAATACGCTTCGCATAATCTTCTAATACTTCACGGTCGCAACGTTGAGAAAGCGCCGCATAAATCGTCTTATTGATGTGATCGATAACCATCACACCGGTGCTCTCTAGATAAGAACCTTGAGCAACGTATGACTCCATAGACTCACTATGGTTAACAATGCGACCAGACGCTTCCAGCACTTCAATAAGAGCAGTAGGCTTAACTTCATGCTGACGGTTTTCACAGGCCATAGGGAAAGTGAATAAACTTCCATCACTACAAGTACTGAACCAGTTGTTTGGGAACACTGCGTCAGGGGTTTCGACACCCAATTCTGGGTAATCAAACTCTACAACTTGCACACCTTCTTTACGCAACGAAGCCACCATAGCCTTAAATTCGGCCATCGTTTCTAGCTTCACCTCAGCTTCGGTCAGATTGACTCTGTGCTGAAACTCATTATCACGTGCTGTTTCTTCGTTAAATCGAAACTCTTTTGGCGGAACCATAACAACGCAATTGGCGTTTTGAACATTAGTAATATGAAGTGATTTTTTGTGTAGGTTTAACATCTCAACCGTCCCTATCTTTTATTTACCTCAGAATTGTAAACAACTTGTTACGACAAGATTCACTGAAAATAATAATGATTTGAATATTTATCCCAAACAATCACTGCAGATCTTAGATTAATCGGTAATTTTTACTGCAAGATAACAGCACATCAGAAAGAACCAACTGTATGCATATTCGCTAAGGCGCTTTATGGATAAATATTCCGATTTCATTTTCTCGCTCACCACGAGTTTTGGTTACAATTCAATCCATTTAACGTTAGGATTATCATCGTTGCATAACCATCAATTACGTTTGAAATAAGCTTAACTTTTCCTGTCTAATTCAATCTAAAATAAGCGTCATGAAAGACACTCTTTGGATCTTTCCTTCGTCACTTAAACTAAGTAATTAACTTTAAAACTAAGCATTAACGTTGAAACTAAGCATTTAACGTTAAAACCAAGTGATTAAAGCTAAGCGCTTAAACCAAGTACTTAGATAAGAGCTAGAACAACACCCATCGAATGACTCAATGCTTATAAGAACCCATTGGCGCTTATATAATTTCAAACTAAGACGGTAAAATTTCAAATCAAGACCATAAAAACAAAGCTGCACCAACGATGCAGTCGCTTATAGATGCACTAGTTTATAAAGGGAAATCTATGTACAAGAAATTTGAAGGCTTTACTGAAGCCTTTCCAAAGGGAGAGCCGATACAACCTCCTACTGGAATACTGGCATTCTGCCGCCATTACACTCGAGGTTTCGAAAAACCGTTGATCTTGCTCGGGTTGATGAGCATGACCATCGCGATCATCGAAGTCGCGCTGTTCGGCTACATGGGACAACTGGTTGACTGGCTATCAACAAGCAATCCCGAAACCTTCCTTGCTGATAATAAATCAACACTGATGGGGCTCGGCGTTCTACTGTTGGTCGTGATGCCAATCTTGATCAGCGTCTACTCTCTATTGCTTCACCAAACTTTGCTAGGCAACTATCCAATGTCGATTCGTTGGTTAGCGCACCGCTACCTTTTGAAGCAAAGCTTGTCGTTCTATCAAGATGACTTTGCCGGACGTGTCGCTACCAAGGTGATGCAAACCTCGCTCGCAGTACGTGAAACCGTGACAAAAATGGTCGATGTATTCGTCTATGTGACGGTCTACTTTACGGCAATGTTATTCATACTCGCAGAATCAGATTGGCGCTTGATGGCTCCGATGCTGGTTTGGTTGTTCATTTACGTCAGCATTCAGCTGCACTTCGTACCGAAACTCAAAGATGTGTCTTCTGAGCAAGCCGATGCTCGCTCGTTGATGACGGGTCGTATTGTGGATAGCTACACCAACATCGCAACGGTCAAACTGTTCTCACACAGCAAAAGAGAAACAGAATACGCCGAAGAAGGCATGGAAGGCTTCTTAGATACCGTCCATCGCCAAATGCGCTTAGTGACCGGCTTCAACATCTGCGTTGAGTTCGCTAACTACTTGTTGGTGTTCAGTATTGCCGGCATCTCTATCTACTTATGGCTAGACAACGCAATCACTGTTGGTGCAATTGCCATCGCAGTCAGCTTGGCTTTGCGTATTAACGGTATGTCGAAATGGATCATGTGGGAAATTGGCGGTCTGTTTGAAAACCTAGGCACCGTGATTGATGGCATTAAAACGCTGTCTAAGCCCATCGCTATTGAAGACAAAAAAGACGCTAAGCCTTTGGATGTGCCACAAGGTGGCATCAACTTCGATAACGTGAGCTTTAACTACGGCGAGAATAAGGGTGTGATTAACAACCTAAACCTCAACATCAAACCGGGTGAAAAAGTCGGCTTGGTTGGCCGTTCAGGTGCAGGTAAATCAACCTTAGTTAACTTGCTACTGCGTTTCCACGATGTAGAAAGCGGCCGCATCCTGATTGATGACCAAGTGATCTCAGATGTCACGCAAGACTCACTGCGCAGCAACATCGGCATGGTGACTCAAGACACCTCACTGCTTCATCGTTCAATCAAAGAGAACATCCTTTACGGTCGACCTGACGCGACAGATGAAGAAGTGTATGCCGCAACCCAACAAGCGCACGCGCACGAGTTCATTGAAACGCTCACCGACCCATTTGGTAACATTGGTTACGATGCTCAAGTTGGTGAGAGAGGCGTTAAGCTTTCGGGTGGTCAGCGTCAACGTGTTGCTATCTCACGCGTACTTCTGAAGAATGCACCGCTGTTGGTTCTGGATGAAGCAACATCAGCGCTCGATTCAGAAGTTGAAGCTGCGATTCAAGAGAGTTTGATTGAGTTGATGGAAGGCAAGACAGTGATTGCGATTGCACACCGTCTATCGACCATTGCCGCAATGGACCGTTTGATCGTACTCGACCAAGGCAATATCGTTGAAGAAGGCACGCACCAAGAGCTCATTAGCCAAAACGGTATCTACGCTCAATTGTGGAACCATCAAACCGGTGGCTTCATCGCTGACGACCTACAGCAAGCAACAAGTGCTTAATTAATGTGCTACTTTAAAAGTGCGGCGTAATTCACACCAAAATGTTAAATACTGGTAAATTACACGTAGCAGAATGTTATGTCGTAATTATATAATAGCGATAACAGATCAAGACGCTTCGCTTGCGCGTTCTGGAATAAGGCTAGACTTCGGGGGGAGGCTAGCCTTTTTTATGCCTGTTGATCTTCGCCCCTTTCTCATCTGTTTTCCTCTGTCCCATAAACTTCATCGATCCTTTTGTTTTTTTCTTGGCGTTTTTTTCTTAAAATGCGCGCAGTATTCTTTCTAGAGATCAACCATGAACAAAAGTGTCTTAACTAACGTTATTGCGTTAGCACTGCTTGCTGGCGGCTATGCGACAGCAAACCAATACTTGCTTTATGCAGGCCTATTCGCCTTTTCTGGTGCCATCACCAACTGGCTTGCGATTCACATGTTGTTCGAAAAAGTACCCGGCTTATACGGTTCTGGTGTTATTCCAGCTCGTTTTGAAGAGTTCAAGGCTGCAATCAAGCAACTAATGATGGAACAGTTCTTTACTGAAAGTAACATCGACCGCTTCCTTAGCAGTGAGATGACCGGAAAATCGCTCAATCTAGAGCCCGTAATTAAGAAGATCGACTTTAACCCGGCATTCGATTCACTGGTTCATGTTATCGAGAACTCACAGTTTGGCGACATGTTGGCGATGGTTGGCGGCACAGAAGCCCTACAGCCGATGAAAGCGCCATTTGTAGAGAAGATGCAAGAGTCTGTGATTGAAATCAGCAAGAGTGATTCGGTAAAAAATGCCATCAAGGATGAACTTGAATCACCTGCAATGATGGATGAAATCAAAGAGAACATTGAAGCGATCATCGATCAGCGTTTGAATGAACTAACGCCAAAACTCGTGAAAGAGATGGTTCAGACCATGATCAAGAAGCACCTTGGTTGGTTAGTGGTTTGGGGCGGTGTATTCGGTGGTGTGATTGGCTTAATCTCTGCGGCAATTACCCTGTAAGTCGGAACAGTTTATCGGACTGCTCTTTATCCGACATTCAACAAAAAATGGAAGCTTATTAGCTTCCATTTTTTATATCTAAATAACCTTGGTAAAACGAAAGCAGGCCGCTATTTTAGGGTCGCTAAAAGCTCAGGGTTCACACCAAAGCCCTTTTTGTGCTCTTCGATCACCACTTCGCTGCGAGTCTGGATCACGCCAGGTAGCGTACCCAGCTTGGTGGCCATAAACGCTTGGTATGCCTTCATGTCTTTCACTCGAACCTTGATCATGGTGTCAAAATCACCTGAGAGGGAATAGCACTCCTCCACCTCGGGCATCATCTCAACGGCTTGGGCAAACTTATCAAAGATAGAGAAGCTCGTTTGGTCGAGTCGAATATGAATAAAGACTTGAACATCGAGCCCCAACTTCTCTGAACACAACTCAGCATGATAACCCGTGATATAGCCATCTTTTTCCAATCGTTTGAGCCTATCGGAACATGGTGAAGTGGTTAAGTTGACTTGTTTTGCCAACTCCACAACCGGTAAACGCCCTTTCATATGCAGAATTCTTAGTATCTCTTTATCGATACGATCGAGTTGATGCTGAGACATAACATTCCTTAAACATTCTAAATTCAGCTCAGTATATTCCATAGTGATCAAAATGGAGCAAAACCCCGCTCACACATTTAAAAAACTAAATACACCCTCAGCATTCATGGAGAATATAAATCAATGCAAACTGTAACAACCCTTATAAATCATCTTCTGGTCATTAACAAATTATTATAAAAATGACCTCAATAACAAATAAGTTGAGCCAGAAACGAAAGAAAGGATATAGGCCAAAGTGAATAATATAATTATCAAAGAGAAAGGATAACTCTATTATGAAAACGCAGGAACTGGCATATAAGCCTTATGGCATTGGCTCATGGACACACGTAACCGTATCAAAAGACGTCGCTCAAGCACTGGCAAGTGAGTACTCCAACTACGGATGGGACGTGAAAATTGATGGTAACTCCATTGAAGCAGAGCTAGCGTTACAAGCCGCCTAGAAATGAAAAAAACCTCCAAGGCGGAGGTTTTTTTGATCTAAATGAGTAAGTACTTACTACTGGCTAAGCTAAGCCAACTTGTGGGACGATACTTCCAGATTCGCAACGGCAATTACACGTTCGGCAAAAATGTTGTGTTTCCATATCGTAGTACTGGTTGCCACTAAAAAGCTTAGATGTCCATTGCAACATGCGGCCAGAAGTCGTCTCAGGTTCTGATTCACAACGTTTCATTATAGACTTATGTAGTGTTGTTTTTTTACATCCTTTGCAATAGAGATCAGGCATACCTTTGTCCTATAGGTCTTTAGTGGTTACTGACAATTGACACATCATGTCCAATTCGGTTCCAGAATTCACCGAGCTAATAACAAAAGTGGGCGCTAAGTTCAAAAAATAGCCATTTTTCTCTTCCATTTTTTGACATCAAACGTCATCAATCTCACACGATTTTTCTTTATTTCCCTCCATCAATCGGTTTCGATTTACATTGTAAAACCCCTTAAGGACAGTACCTAGCCCGAATCTGCTGTCAAATTTACACATAAAAAGCAGCACTTCCATCTTCCTTCCATTGACTGCGTCACCATAAGTCACTGTAATGTATCCAAACGAAAACTGAAATATCACAGACCTAGAAGTATGATTTAAGCATTGCGAGTTCACGACTTTAGTAAGGTTGCTAACGATACACTTCAATAAGGCGTGATTAGAATATGCGACTCTCTGATGTTTTTACTTCTCAACTTCTTCTGGATCATAAAGAGGCAACCAATGCTCACTGTTACTCAAATTGCCAAGGCTTATAACATCTCTCGCACCACCATTCTTTACTACGAACGTGCTGGACTGCTTCTGCCTCACTGTCGTTCCGACAATGGCTACCGCTGGTATGGTGAAAAGGAACAGGCTCGTTTGGAGAGCATCATTTCCTACCGCTCTTTTGGTTTATCTATCCAAGAAATCACCGCGCTCCTTGATCGCAATGATGACGTCAAGCAAGAGCATACCTTAGTAAACCAGTTCAATGCACTAGAGAAAGAAATTCAGAACCTGCGCCAACAACAGAAAGCGATTGTGATGCTGTTGGAACAACCAGAACTGTTAGAACAGAAACTGCTAACAAAAGACCGTTGGGTGCGTGTGATGGAGAACGCAGGATTCAACGAAGAAGATATGAAGAACTGGCACAAGCAGTTTGAGAAGATGGAGCCGACGGCTCACCAAGAGTTCTTGGAGTCATTGAATATCGACCAGAAAGAGGTCGAAAGCATTAGGGAATGGTCAAAAAAATAGAGCCACCAGAGTGACTCTATTACTTTTTGCAATTATTTTTACTGATGTTCTTTGCTAGTTCATCAGAGTTTTACAATGTAAATTCGCCTAGTTTTTCACCTGGACGAATGACAATAAAACTAGTCTAGTTCTACCAGATTCTTCTCGAACTCAGCGTGTTGCTTCTTAACTTCATCTTCTGGCTCGCCAGTAATCAAGCTAACCACAACGATAGAGATAGTCGATAGGATGATTCCCGGTACGATTTCGTAAACATCGAACCAACCGCCCGTGAACTGTTTCCAAAGTACAATCGTAACACCACCAACCACGATACCCGCTAGAGCGCCGTTACGGTTCATACGAGACCAGTACAGGCTCAATACGATAGCTGGACCAAACGCAGCACCAAAACCAGCCCATGCGTAAGATACAAGGCCTAGTACTGAACTGTCTGGCGTCATCGCTAGAACAAGTGCAATTAGAGAGATTAGGATAACCGCGAAACGGCCTACACGAACAATCTCTTCTGACGTTGCGTCTTTCTTCAGAACTTGCTTATACAAATCTTCTGCCATTGCAGATGAAGAAACAAGAAGTTGTGAATCCGCAGTACTCATGATTGCCGCTAGGATTGCAGCAAGTAGGATACCTGCGATTACTGGGTGGAACATCGCGTTAACAAGAAGCATGAAGATCTTCTCGCCATCGTCTAGTTTAGGTGCGCCAGAGTTAGTCACGTAAATTAGACCAACAAGACCCACTAGCATTGCACCAACCATAGACAGTGCAGTCCAGATAACCGCAATGCGGCGTGCTGTCACAAGATCTTTGTTTGAACGAGTTGCTTTAAAACGAGCCAAGATGTGTGGTTGACCGAAGTAACCCAAACCCCATGCCGCTAGCGAGATGATCGCAATAGCAGAAAGCGGCTCACCCTTCGCATCATTCCATAGCGTAAGTAGCTCTGGGTTGATGTTGTGTAGGTCGCTAGACAGTTGACCTAGACCACCGTTCATTGCCGCGATTGGTACAATCAATAGCGCAGCAGACATTAGCAAGCCTTGAACTAAGTCAGTCCAAGATACCGCAAGGAAGCCACCAAATAGGGTGTACGAAACCACACACACCGTACCGATAATTACCGCAGTTGTGTAATCTAGGCCGAATACCGTTTCAAACAATTTACCACCTGCTACCAAGCCTGAACTTGTGTAGAAAAGGAAGAATAAAAGGATAAAGAAAGCAGAAATTGTTTGGATCAGCTTAGAATTATCATTGAAACGACGAGATAGGAACTCAGGCAGCGTCAGTGATTCAGTCGTAATGCTGTAAGTACGTAGACGTTTTGCACTGATTAACCAGTTCGCCCAAGTACCAACAAGTAGGCCACCAGCAAGCCAAAATGCTTCAAAGCCAGCAGCGTAAGCGTAACCAGGCAGGCCAAGTAGCAACCAACCACTCATGTCTGATGCACCAGCAGAAAGTGCAGCAGGCCATGGGCCTAACGAACGACCACCTAGGAAGTAGTCAGTTGAGTTAGATGTACGTTTGTAAGCAATAACACCGATCGCTAGCATCATAATTAGATACGCAATGAACGTCGTCGTTATTGCAAAACTGTTTTCTATCATTTGATAGTCCTCATTTTGTAGAAAGCCTTCCATGCCTAATTCAATGCAAGGCACTCACCGTAAAGGCAAGCAAGTGCATTGAGTTAGGTATTCAGGCTCCAAAGCACTATCAGTTAAATCCAAAAATGGTGAAAACCAAAGTTGGAAAAAACCAAAAGTGCTTAGAGCCAATTTTACTGAAGGTTAGTGAGCTTCGCTTCCAAGTTCGAGCAAGGTCGCGTTACCGCCCACGGCTGTTATATTTATAGTTCGCGTACGCTCGGTAATGAAGCGCAGCGATAGGTGTGGATCATTGGCAACATTCATTGTCGCCAGATCCGTTTCAGCTACTAAACCGACGATTGCACCGTCACGCTTAGCAAGCTGTAAATTGATAGCTTGTGCCGTTTGCGAGTTACCCACGTAACCCACGCTACGTACATCGCAAGACAACAACTGTTGAGCAGCGTCATACGAGGCAACTTGCACCAAGTTAGTTGGCAAGTTCGCCGACTTAGCTGCATCTGCAACTAAAGTATTGAACTGCACATCATCACTGCACAATTGGACGCTGTTACCTGCCAATAGCGCAGTAGTAATCAAAGCCATTGCAGTTTGCAGCGCTGGCACTTTCTCTTCGCAATCATCAACAATCACCAAAGCCACACCGCGACCAGCGGCATACAACTCATTGGTTTCGCCCGTAGGACCTGCCATTAGGTGATGTTCAGAAAGCAGCGCAGACGCTTGCTCTAGATGATAAGTCGCCACCGTCGCCAAAGGCGTAGATTGACTTTCGATCTCTGATTTCAGCGCAAGTACCTGAGCACTCTTGTAATCAAAATCGGTAAGATTCCATTGTTCCCACGCTAGCAAAGCATCAGAAAAACCTGTCACTTGATGAACCATGATAATGCTCCTTATGCCTTGTCTTGTGATTGAGAGAAATGAACATCAGTAAAGCGGTATAGGTAGTGAGGACCACCCGCTTTAGGGCCAGTACCTGACAAGCCTTGACCACCAAATGGTTGAACACCAACAACGGCGCCCACTTGGTCACGGTTGATGTAGCAGTTACCCACACGAACGTGTTTTTCGATCCAACGGTAAGTTGTCTCGTTACGGCTGTGGATACCCATGGTTAAGCCAAAACCGGTTTGGTTGATTTGGTCTACCACTTGCGCTAGCTCACTCGCTTTGAAGCGAACAATGTGTAGCACTGGGCCAAACTGTTCTTCTTTCAAGCAGCTGATATCATCAATTTCAAAAGCACTTGGTGGAACAAAATCACCATGTTCACAATCCATACCTAGAGAAAGTTGAGCCACCTTCTTCTGGGTATTGGTCATGTTTTCTAAGTGCGCCATTAGCTTCTGTTTCGCGTTTTGGTCGATAACAGGGCCAACATCGGTTTTATGAAGATGTGGGATACCCACACTCAATTCATCCATTGCACCGTGAATCAATCCAACCACGCGGTCTGCAATGTCTTCTTGGATGTAAAGCACACGTAGTGCAGAACAACGCTGACCTGCTGAAGCGAATGCTGAACGAATCACATCACGAACTACCTGTTCAGGCAGTGCAGTACTATCGACGATCATCGCGTTTTGGCCGCCTGTTTCCGCAATAAACGGAACTGGCTTAGCATTACGAGTAGCTAATGACACATTGATACGCTGTGCCGTTGGCGTAGAACCCGTAAAGGCAACGCCAGCAATCGCATCATGGCTTGTTAGTGCACTGCCGATCTCAGCACCGCGACCCGGTAGTAGCTGAATCGTGCCAGCAGGGAAGCCCGCTTCATTCATCAGTTCAACCGCGCGAGCTGCAATCAAGCTTGTTTGCTCGGCAGGCTTCGCCACAACCGTGTTACCCGCCACTAGTGCTGCAGTAATTTGGCCAAGGAAGATAGCTAGAGGGAAGTTCCAAGGGCTGATACAAACGAACACACCACGACCTTGTCGCGAAGCGATTCGAGTTTGGCCATCAAAACCTTTAAGTTCGAAACCTTGTAGGTTGTCAGCTTGTTTTGCGTAGTAACGACAGAAGTCGACCGCTTCACGCACTTCATCAACGCTGTCGTGAATCGTCTTACCCGCTTCTTGATGACAAATTGCCACCAGCTCAGCTAGGTTGTCTTCCATCAAGTCAGCTAACTTATCAAGTGCCGCCGCTTTGGTTTCAACCGAAGTTGCGTTCCAATCAGCAAATGCCGCGTCTGCGCCAGTGATCGCTGCGGAAACATGATCAAGGTTAGCGAAAGCCACCTGGCCGACATTAATACGACGATCATAAGGTGCGGTTACTTGCTCTACGTTCTGATCAGCCTTGATCATGCTTTCGGCAAGAGATTCACCGTTGATCACAGGGCCCGCTGTCCATTGATTGTTTAAGAAGCCTTTTACTTGCTCTTCAAACTGATGCGCTTCGCTTTCAATATCAATGTTCACACCGTAAGAGTTCTTACGCTCAGGGAATACCGCTGGAGGCAGAGGAATCTTAGTGTTGTGCAATGTATCGAACGCCAGAAGCATATCGACAGGATGTTGAGTCAGCTCTGCCACAGGGCAACGCGCATCAACTAGACGGTGGACAAACGAGCTGTTTGCGCCGTTTTCTAGCAAGCGACGTACTAGGTATGGCAGTAGATCTTTGTGGCTGCCAACCGGTGCGTAGATACGTACCGACTGTTGGTAAGCTTCCATCGCATGGTTGTAAAGAGAATCACCCATGCCGTGTAAGCGTTGGAATTCAAAATCTTTATGTTCAGTCATCACTGCAATTGCAGAAACCGTATGAGCATTGTGGCTAGCAAACTGCGGGAAGATATTGCCACGAACACTTGGGCTCAGCAGGTAACGTGCACATGCAAGGTAAGCTACGTCTGTCGCTTCTTTACGTGTGTAAACTGGGTAATCAGTAAAGCCAGCTTGTTGTGACCATTTGATTTCGCTATCCCAGTACGCACCCTTCACTAGGCGAAGCGGGATTAAGTCACCTTGCTCTTTCGCTAAGCGATTTAGCCATACAAGAACTGGTAGTGCACGCTTTGAGTAGGCTTGAATAACCAGACCAAATTTACCCCAACCTTTTACAAGATCAGTGCGGTACAGTTTTTCGAATAATTTAAGAGAAAGCTCAAGGCGATCCGCTTCTTCAGCATCAATCGTAATCGCAACATCGAGCTCTACTGCGCGGCGCAATAACTGCTCTAGCGTGTCGCAAAGTTCAGTCAGTACGCGGTCTTCGTTTGCCACTTCATAACGTGGGTGAAGCGCAGAAAGCTTGATAGAAACCGATGGAGCAGGACTCGATTTTGAAGATACGTATGTATCTCGACCCACGGCTTCAATCGCCATTAGGTAATCTTTGAAGTATTTGTTTGCGTCAGCTGTGGTCAGTGCCGCTTCACCTAGCATGTCGTATGAGTAGGTAAAGCCTTTGTCACGCATAGACTTACCGTTCTTTTGCGCTTCAGCAATGCTGCGCCCAAGAACAAATTGGTGACCCATCACCTTCATCGCTTGGTGCATCGCTTTACGAATTACCGGCTCAGAAAGCTTGTTCACTAAGCGGTTCACGGCTTGACCCGCGCTCTGCTCTTTAGATGAAAGCCCAACAACCTTACCTGTTAGCATTAGGCCCCAAGTGGATGCGTTAACAAACACTGAATCAGAATTCTTTAGGTGAGATTTCCAATCCGCAACGCTAAGTTTGTCACGAATCAGTGCATCAGCGGTTGCTGAATCAGGAATACGCATCAAGGCTTCCGCCAGACACATCAGCAAGATGCCCTCTTGAGTATCTAGGCTGTATTCAAGCAACAGTGCATCGATCATCTGGATAGAAGTCTTATCCGCGCGGATAGCTTCAATCAATGATGTCGTTTTGTCTGTGATTTGCTGCTTTTCAGACTCAGAAGGGGTAGCTAGCGGCAGGAGTTGCTCTAGCCATTGGGTTTCATCCACCATATATAATGGTGAGATAAGCGTCCAAAGATCAGCAAGCGACTGCTCGTTGAATTCTGGCTTTAACACATCAGTAGCTGTAAACATGCGTTTTCCTTAATCTCACACCCGGAATTAGCCCGGGATCTCTACAATGGCTGCAGTGTATTTAGAGTATATAAGGATTACTTGTCAAAAACTCCGAGTTTTTTGCTAAAAACTCGCTTTATTAACAAAACAAACACAAGGTCACATATGAAACTTTAAAATAATATGCCGTTTTGTTTCACTATTTAACAGAAATTTTCTTTTTGTATTGAGATGGTGACATGCCTTGAAGGCGTGAAAAGGTGTGAGTAAAGGAAGATTGGCCGGAGAAACCAGCCAGTTCAGCGACCTGACCAAGGCTCAGATTACCTTGTTCGATTAAACGGCGAGAGCGATCGATACGCTTACCAAGAACATACTGGTGTGGAGTAATACCCATTTGATCTTTGAATAGCATGTGGAATTGGCTTTCACCCAAGAACACACTGCCTGCGAGTTGCGCGACTGAGATCTTATTAGCCAAGTGTTGTTCAATGTAGCGATCCAACGACTCAAGATCGAAACGCGAATCTTTAATCGAGGTTTCAAATGCCGAGATGTGTCTTTGCATCAACGCAATCACCGTGTCATTACAAGCTCGGCTTAATAACAGATCATCAGGACTGGCCTGCATCTCTTGCACCAACATGTGGATAAGCTTTTGAATTTGCGCATCTAATTGGAAGTAAACGTTCGATGATTCTAACTGGTTAATCTTCTCTAGCATCAGAGGGTCATCATCGGTTGGCATAGGCATGTTGAGTACGAGAATATCCGACTGACCAACCACTCCACCGAAAGCATGATCAGAGCGAGCCGTGACTACACAGCCTTGCCCTGGACCGACAAGATTACCTTTACCGCTCACTTCAAATTCCGCCTGACCTTTTAGCCCAATAACCACCTGCGAATAGTGATGCTCGTGGCAATCCATATGCGATGGCAAAGTAATGATCTCCGCAGGACGAGGGCCAGTAAGGCCTAGCGGGGACAGGTCTAGGTTTGGAAAAGGTAACGGTTTTGGCATAACAGCAAAATATTCAGGTCGACATAGTAAGAATAATACTCTGAAATCTGCATAAGATGAATTTGTAAATGATCATGAGAGTCATTTCCTCACCTTTAGCAAAAGATCATTATCGCGATCATCTTGATCATGCCTCCGGAAAGATGATCAAGAGTGTATAAACTACGGCCATTGTAAAACCAATCGTTCCGGTGAGTTTAGGGGCTTCACATGCACTCATACAAGCAAGCACACCAGCACGAAAAACCATGTCATCAATAAATACTTCAGCGCCCTAACATAATGAATAAATTTTCTTATATAGCTCAAATAATTGGCGATAAACCTGTAAAAAGTGTATCCGAAGTACCGAAACTTGGCTTTTGAGTAGATTGGATAGCAATAAAACGGTATAAAGACGGGTACTGTGTTAATTGCTAATAACTAGTGACTCACAACTAGGAAGTAGACACTTTATTAACGAGCCAATTTCAATCTACAAGTTGCAGGGACCTATGACTAACTTTCGAATTTCAGCGCTTTTACTTGCGCTATCCCCACTTTGGGTATCTGCATCGGTATCAGCTGAAGAACTGAATCAAGTCGATCCCGTTTCAGCTATCGATGCAAAGCTAACAGAGAAAAACTCAGATATTGAGCGTATTTCAGCAACCAAAGTATCGGCGACTGAAAACCTAAAACAACTACAAAACAAAAATAGTAAGTTGTTGCGCGAAGGTGAAGAACTTAAGGCAAAACGTAACAGAGCTAAGTCTGTACTCGACAAACAGTACAGTCGCTTACTTGAAGATCCAGAAACTGATTTGGTCTCTTTCCAGAAAAGCTATCAAGATGCTTGGGCGGCCGTTAAAGAGAATCAATCGTCTCAGTTAGATAACCAACAAGCGATGAACGAGGGTGAAATTCACCTTTCTCAAATCAAGCAAAAGCAAGCGCGTCTTAATAATGAGCTGGCTAACTTGAGAGAGTCAAAAGTTGAAGCTCGTGTTAAACGTATTGCAACAGAACTTCGTGAAAGTGCCGTTCTTGAAACCAGCTACACCACCACATGTGCGTCAACAATGACACTCGGTGAATGTACATCTCAAGGTAAACACCTAACGAACCAAAAAGCCGTTCAAACGTTCAAGACCCAATTACTTGAGCAGCTCACAGAAAGCACACTAGCGAAGCAAAACTTGCAAGGTGTTCAACTGAACATCCATGTTCAAGACAGCCAAGCAATCAAGAGTGGTTTCTCTGGCAACAACGCATACTTCATGCAGATACAAGCTCAGCTTCAAGCGAAACCTGAAGCCATTGCCGCTTGTAACTTGTTGAACGTGTCTACTCGCTACTGTCTAACAGGCAGTCAAGCCGCTGTCGTTAAGAAAAATGACAAGCAGTGGGCAAATGTGACCGTTCGTTCTGATCAGTACAATGATTCAGTCACCATTAACGGCATCAAGTATGGCAGCACACCAATTGAGGTTGCACTACCAAGCGGACGTCACCAGGTGACCATTTCAAAGCAGGGTTACGAATCTTACAACCGCTCTGTAACCATCAATGGCAGCGATACCATCTGGGTTAAGCTTCTTCCTAGCAAAGAAAGCTAAGTCGGGTATAGAAATTAAATCCGATATAAACCGTTAAGCCCGATTGAAATAGCCGTGCCTGTTTCACAAAGCTGAATGAATACTCGCCATTTTGTTGATAGTTATAAACTGTATGATCGTCATAAACTGATGGTCGTTATAAACAATAGCTGCAGACGAAATGGCGTTTTCGTTTAGAATATTTGATTAACCTAAATTACGATTGAAGTAGCCCATCATGCGCCAAGGTTTTCCAGCTCTACTATTTGCACTTGCTCCCTGCTTAATGACACCGGCTGTTTTCGCTGAAGCAACACCACCAGCAATCACGTCATCTGTCACCGACATTGAAAGCTCGCTTTTCGAAAAGCATGCCGACTTAACGGCTGTCGAGAAAAAGCTCGCAGACAAACAAAATCAAGTCGATAACCATGCACAGCAATCTGCGCGTGTAGCAAAACTGACCGCTAAAGCAGAACAAGACCTAGCAAAAGCGAAAGCGAACCTAGAGCAAGATTACGCTCGTATGATTGATGAACCTGACTTTGATATTTCACTCGCTCAAAACGCTTTCCAAGGGGCTTGGAAAACCGTAAAAGAGAACAAGCTTGCGATGTCTGACTCTGAACAGAAACAGCAAGGCTTAGTGATGGAACTCGAGGCGATTCAAGCAGAGAAAGCGGCAGCAGAAGCTTCAATCGCAAACCTCAATCAAGACAAGCTAAGAGCAAGAGCCGAGCGACTAAGAAACGAGATCACTCAAACGCAAGAGCAAACGGTCAGCTTTACCAATCGTTGTAGCAGCGACATGACACTGGCACAGTGTTCAGATCAAACCGTGACCTTGGCACTTCAAAAAGCCGTGAAGCAATTCCAACATAGCCTCGTAGACAACGCGACTGAATCGAAAGCCGTAAAAGAGCACCTAGCATCGGCTTCGCTGAATATTCACGTCCTACAACACAAAGTGAAATCCTCTGGCTTCTCTGAAGATAACCGTTACCGAGCAGTAATTGCAGCGAATCTAGAGACTCGCCCAGACAAGAACACACCTTGCCGCCTGCTGGGTATTCAATCATCAAGCTGTTTCACCCAAAGCGAGCAACAAGCCAACGATCAGCAAAAAGAAGTCGCTTGGGTTAACTTGGTGGTTCGTTCAAACCAGTACAACGACAAAGTTTCCATCAACGGCGTGAAATACGGCAGCACACCCGTTGAGGTGATGTTACCTACTGGTCAGCACATGATCACCATCGAGAAGGAAGGCTACCTTTCTTTCCATCAAGAATTGAAAATCGCTCGCGATCACAATCTCAGAGCGGTGCTACAAGCTAAGCAAAATTCATTGAATGTGGGTACCAAGTTCGCAGACCCAATGAAAGCCAACGCTCAAAGCCCAGAAATGATTGTGGTAGGTTCAGGTCGTTACTTGTTAGGTGAAAACAACGCACAGCAAGTCACCATTAAGAAGCCTTTCGCCCTTGCAGCGACACCAACACGAGTCCGCGACTTTAAAGCGTTTGCAGAAAGCACAGGCTACGAGACAGACGCAGAGTTAATGAATACCTGCGACACCTTTACAAATGCGGAAATAACCTCAGTATCAGACAAGCATTGGCAAAATCCAGGCTTTAAACAACAAGACGACTCTCCCGTTGTTTGTGTTAGCCAGAATGATGCCAAAGCTTATACACGTTGGTTATCTAAAAACACCGGCTTCACTTATCGTCTACCAACACCACAAGAGTGGGAAGCGGCAGCAAGAGCTGGCCAAGATACCAACTTCTGGTGGGGCAACGAATTCGAGTCTGGCAAAGCGAATACAGGCTGGGCTGGCACACCTTGGTCAAACATCAGCACTTCACCAGTTAAGTCGTTCTCACCAACGCCAACGGGCTTCTACGACATGGTTGGCAACGTGTGGGAATGGACAACAACTCAGAAAGGTCTAGCAAAAGGCGGCGCGTGGAGCTTCTCACCTGAAGAAGCTAAGGTCTTTAATGAACTGTATGTCGCGCCTTCAACCGCAGCCAATTATCTAGGATTCCGAGTAGTGCGAGAGCTATAAGCACTCGATTACTTGTTCAAGATTTTGAAATATTTACTCTAGGTTCTCAATTCTCACATTGAGTGGTGTTTATAGGGGAATTCCCCCCTTATGCATAAGCACTCCTAGGAGTAGATTCATCGATAGAGTAGTAAGTCACTCTGGGTATCTAACTGATGCCTCAGGTTAATTTGCACGACCCTCGCGAATTAACCTGGAAATCTTCTACATGTCGACAAGGCATATCTTGTCTTTAGCCAGCCCATCTTCAGGCTGGCTTTTTTTTGCCTGTTTATCCACCCTTCCGTTCAGCGATTCTCCTCAAGGTAGACACTTAATCAACGATCCGTTTAATGGCTGTTCAGCGTCTCCGGTGTGCTCATCGTTGAGCCCCGAATTGCCATTGCAGCTCAATAAGAAACTGATATTATCAATGTGTCGCACCTAACGAGATAAAACCTTGTCAGAACCTTTAAACTCCATACATCGCTCTTTATTTGAACAACTACCAGGCTGCTGGGGCTGTAAAGATACTGACTCTGTCTTCGTCTACGCCAATCTCGCTTACAACCAATTGATAGGGTTGAAGCCGGGGGAAAGCTGTACTGGCTTAACCGATTTTGATATGCCGAGCCAAACAACCGAATGTGCGCAAGACTTTAGGGCTCAAGACAAACATGTGATGGACACGCGCTGCAGGCTCAAGATTCTCGATATTCATCCTTATCCCGACGGACGTTGGCACGCACATATCTTTACCAAAACCCCTTGGCTTGATGGCAATGACAATGTCCAAGGTACGATTTTCTATGGTCAAGAGCTCACTGATACGGCCATCTTAGAGGTTGGTCATTGGGTGTGTCAGGCGACGTGTGAGAAAGGAAATCAGGCATCGATAGCGGGCTCAAAACCACGAGTGTCAAAGCTGCAAAAAAAGCTGACAGCACGAGAATCAGAAGTGCTGTTCTTATTGCTGTTCGGTAAGAAGCCCCAATACATCGCGCTGACGTTAAATATCTCAATCAAGACCGTCGAAGGCCATGTCGCGAGATTGAAGCAGAAGTTCGATGCTCGAAGTAAAAGCCAGTTAATAGAGTTTGCGTTGGATTCAGGACTAGGTTCAGTGATTCCAGAGACTCTGCTCAAAAAACAGATCTCGGTTGTTCTACACAGCGACTGATTGATGGTTCTGTACGCTCGTACCCAGATGAAAATACAGACAAAAAAATACCGTTGATGTGAGTAAACACAAAATCAACGGTATCTTTTGATTGGTACAACAGGTTCAAACTAAGGCGCTAGGCGATCGATATCCCAGCTGTTGTCTTGGCGTGAGAACAAGAAGCGGTCATGCAAGCGGTGTTCGCCACCTTGCCAGAACTCAATGCTATCAACACGTACTCGGAAGCCGCCCCAGAAAGAAGGCACTGGGATCTCTCCCTTCGCGAACTTCTGTTTAAGCTCCAAATACTTACCTTCCAAGATACCACGAGCAGAAATACGACTGCTTTGCTTACTTGCGATGGCAGCCAACTGGCTCTCTTTCGGGCGAGATGAGAAGTACTTCATGTTCTCCATTGCTGTCAGCTTTTCAGCGGTGCCAGTAATGTGAACTTGTCGCTCTAGAGGATGCCAAGGGAAATGCAGGCTGATCTTACTGTTGTGCTCAAGTTGGTGCGCTTTACGGCTACCTAAGTTGGTGTAAAAAACGAAACCGTCTTTATCAACATTCTTTAACAGAACAATTCGTTGGAATGGCTGACCATTTTCATCAACCGTGGCAACTGTCATGGCAGTAGGGTCAGTCATCTTAGCTTCGATGGCTTGCTCTAACCATAGATTGAATTGCTCAATAGGGTCTGCGGCTAAGTCTTTACGTCTCAACCCACCCTTAGCGTATTCACGACGAATATCTGTCAGTTCCATTTCGTTGCTCCTTTTAATTTTTTGTGATTTTGCGCTGTAATCCTTTGAAACACAAGTCTAAGCCGTGGTTTTGTCTTACAGAAAGCGTTCGGTGTTAACAAGATCTCGGTACTCAAACCATCATATTGATAGTCTATATATAAACGAATCATAAGCTGAGAGACCAGTGACTAAAAAACGGCCTAACCTTCTAACACCCTTTGTTTTATTCTCATTGTTGTTAGGCATTGCAGGACTAAGTGCGACTCACTTTATGGCCGTGCAGTATCAAGAAAAAATCGTCGCACAACAGCTTCATGAAGCCGCCAACAAAGCCAATCTGCAAATCGATTCTGAGCTCGAAAAATTCAAACAAATTCCTGATTTGCTTAGCCACGATCCACGCTTGGTCTCTTATTTTGCTCACGACGCTCAAGCAAACAAAATGACTGCCACAGATCTCAATAAGTTGCTGTTTGAATGGTCGAATCAAAGCCAAGCGGACACCATCTACATTCATGACCAAAGTGGCACCGTCGTCGCGTCGAGCAACTACCAAAAACCACGTACCTTTGTGGGTGAAAACTTCTCTTTTCGTCCCTACTTTGCTTCCGCCATTAAAGGCGATAAAACCCATTATGTCGCCCTTGGTGCACGCTCAAATGTTAGGGGCTACTTTTTATCGTCACCTCTGTATATCGCTGGCAACATCGTTGGAGTTATTACCGTTAAAGTCAGTTTAGAAAACCTTGAAAATATCCTCACCAGCGATGACTTTGAGATCGTAGTACTCGATTCGAATCAAGTGGTGTTTCTTTCTAGCCAACCCAATTGGCTTTACCAATCATTGCTGCCTTTAACTCAAGGGCAACAACAAGAAATTGCGCGCAACCGCCAATACGGTCAAAGCAAAATATCGATCATTGACGCCTTTCAAGCTTCATCAGTGACCAGCAGCAACAACAGTAGCCCGTCGACAAACAATCAAACACAACTGACAACGAATCAATTAAACAAGCTAGGTAACTTTAAGCTTTATCCTGCCTCCACCAGTAATAATCAGTACCAAGTGGTTGCCTTAAAAGAAACCAAGGCCGAATTACGTAAAGTCTTGCAAATAGATGCCATCTTTCTGGTTATCTACAGCTTAGTCGTGCTCATTGCTTGGTCTTGGCGTCAAACTTACTTAGCTAAGATCGCGTTAACTCAATTGAACCAAAATTTAGAGCACACCGTTGATAAACGAACCCACTATTTAAAGCAATCTAACGACCAACTTCAGCAGACGATTTACCAATATCAAGAATCTCAGCTAAAACTTAAGCAGACAGAGCAAGAGCTCACACAAACCGCTAAGTTAGCCGTGCTTGGAGAGTTGTCAGCCAGCATCAATCACGAAATCAACCAACCACTTGCGGCACTAAGAACCTACAGTGAAAACAGCCTAAAACTGCTTGAGATGGATCGCTCAGATCTGGTTAAAAGTAACCTTGAAAAAATGATTGGCCTCAACAGCACCATTACCGAAATCATCGCTCGGCTCAAAGCCTTTACTCGCAAGGTCACCAAACAAGAACATCACGTGGCGAACCTACATCAAGCCGTCAATAACTCGACCAGTATTCTGAGCGCAGTGATGATCAAGCAAGGCATCACGCTCCGATTAAGTACCATACCGAATGACCTCAATATCGCCATTCACCCAACTGAGCTAGAGCAAGTGCTGGTGAACCTGATCCACAACGCCACTCAAGCACTTCAGCAACAAGACCGGCTACAACAAGCGAGCCCGCAGATTGGCATCGAATGGCAATTGCAGGGCGACATCTGCAAGCTAATGGTGTGGGATAACGGAATAGGTATGGCTGATGACAAGCTGAATCAACTGTTCGACCCATTTTTCACTACTAAACCAGAAGGCTTAGGATTGGGACTTTCGATATCGAAACGCATCATTGAAGCGTATAACGGCACCATTAACGCAAACCCGCGCGAGCCATCGGGGATGGTATTTTCACTCGATATTCCGCTCTATCGAAATTAAAGCTAATACCCTGTTATAAATCACTTTATTTAACTGTAAATGCTAAGGACACCGCTTTTGCAATCTATGCCCAAACTCTATTTTGTTGACGATGAGCCAGCAATTCGAGACTCAGTAGAACAAGCCATGCTTATAGAAGGCATCGATGTTGTCTGCTTTCCCAATGCCATTGAGGCACTGAAGAAGATCAACGTTACTCAAGCTGGAATCGTCATTACCGATATTCACATGCCAGTGATGGATGGTATTCAATTGACACAGCAATTGCTCAGTCATAATCCCCATTTCCAAGTGATTGTGCTCACCGGACATGGCGACGTGCAAACAGCAGTGTCAGCAATGAAAGCTGGCGCTTACGACTTTCTAGAGAAACCGTTTGTGGTCGATGCTTTACTCACCGCGGTAAAAAAAGCGGCTGACAAGCTGGCATTAGTAGAAGAGAATAATCTGCTAAGAAAAGAACTGGCGATGCAAAATCAGGTCGGGCCGAAACTTATCGGGCAATCACCTTCGATGCAAACCTTACGTCGGGAGTTAATCACCTTAGATACCAAAGCCAATCCGCTATTGTTGTTTGTTGGAGATTTAGGAACAGGAAAAAGAATCACAGCGCAGTACACACACGATTTGCACAGCCATCATACCGCTGAGCTTTGCCCGATCGCCGCGTTCAATTTACCGCGTAGTGACCAAGCTACGTTTGATCAATTTGTTCTGCAATTATTCCGAAAGCATCAGGGCGGAACACTTTATATCCATGAAACAGAAGCATTAACTTCAGATCAATGGCTATGGTTATTGGCTCTAAAACCCACTCTACTTCTCGAAAACTCATGCAAGACCAACGCAACTTGTTTCATTATCGCAACTACAGTAGTTCCTACTACAATTACAGGTGAACTGCGCCAGTTTAATTTACTACCCTTGGCGCAAAGAACGGAAGATATCGGCTCTTTGTTTAAACATTTTGCTCGCGGTGCAGCAAGTCGATATCAGTTACCACCGCCCGTTATCACAGAAAAAGAGATTCTACGGTTGATCGCAACTCATTGGAGCGAAAACATACGCCAGCTTCGCCAACATGCCGAGCTCAGAGTTTTGACACAAGTAAAGCAACCGTCTCTCGACAGTGATGAAAATGAGCAAAACGAAGAAAACCAGTTTGATGTAAAAATTGAAGAGCAACAACAGTCATTAAGCCAACGTACTGATAGCTTTGAACAAATAATTTTAATCGAGGCACTACATCGCCATCAAGGACGACTTAAAGAAGTACAACAAGAGCTCCAAGTCTCTCGAAAAACGCTGTATGACAAGCTTAGGAAACACCAACTCGACAAAACGGATTTCAAAAATCGATAACTCTTAAAAAATATATAAATTCAAAGATTTAAGCGAACAAATTCTTAACATTTCTTAGAACTAAGAATACACTCAATAGGCTTGCACCTTTATTCAGCACACAAGGACTGTTATGAGTCAGAAAAATTTCAGCAAATTGAACGATACCGAACTTGAGTACGTCGATGATAAAACAGCGGCACTGCTCCTCAATACGCCAACCAGCGCGCGTATAATGTTGTGGGTAATCATTCTGTTTTTTGTTGCTGCTATTGCGTGGGCGAATTGGGCTGAAATAGACAAAGTCACCGTTGGCCAAGGCAAGGTCATCCCTTCCTCTCAAATTCAAGTGGTTCAAAACCTTGAGGGTGGTTTAGTCAAAGAGATATTGGTTAGAGAAGGCCAACGAGTTCAAAAAGGTCAACAACTGCTGTTAATCGATGACACTCGCTTTCGCTCAGACTTCCGTGAACGCGAGCAGCAAGTTGCCAACTTAACCGCCAACGTATTGATGCTTTCAGCCTCATTAACCAGTGTTGTTATCGACGAAGATTTCTCTGTAGCAGAGTGGAAAAAAAGTGTCTTACTCGACTACGGTAAATTGGCCTTCCCACCAAAATTTTACGAGGTTCAACCAAAACTGGTGAATCGTCAGAAAGCAGAATACCGTCAAGACCTGAATAACTTAAAAAACCAACTTTCTGTTTTTGATCAACAAGTTGAACAGAAACAACAAGACCTAATTGAGATTAAAGCGCGTGTCCGTAACCTAAAACAGAGTTACCAATTTGCGCGCCAAGAACTGGATATCACCAAACCGCTTGCCGATGAAGGCGTAGTACCAAGAATTGAATTGCTTAAGCTGCAAAGACAAGTGAACGACACTCGCCGAGAAATGACCTCAAGCGAACTCAAAGTCCCTCTCCTACGTTCTGCCATTAAAGAAGCGATGCTCAGTCGTATCGATGCCGCACTGAATTTCCGTTCAGAGCAGCAAGAAAAGCTTAACCAAGCACAAGACAAACTCTCTGCATTAACAGAGTCCGCAGTTGGCCTTGAAGACAGAGTAAACCGTACTGTCGTGGTTTCTCCGGTAACGGGCACAGTCAAAACCCTTGGCATTAACACCGTTGGTGGTGTTATCCAACCGGGTATGGACATCGTTGAGATTGTACCGACTGAAGACTCTCTATTAGTTGAAGCGAAAATCGCCCCGCAAGACATCGCTTTCCTACGTCCAGAATTGACTGCCATCGTTAAATTCAGTGCCTATGACTTCACTAAATACGGTGGTCTAGAAGGCGTGTTAGAGCACATCAGTGCTGATACTACGCAAGATGAAGAGGGCAACAGCTTCTACATCGTGCGTGTCCGCACCGAAAGGCACAATTTTGGACAAAACGAAGAGCTGCCGATCATTCCAGGTATGACAGCTTCAGTAGATATCATCACAGGTAAGAGAACCGTTCTTGAGTACATGTTGAAACCAATACTTAGCGCTCAGAACAATGCACTAAAAGAGTAAGGACGCTTGATGCTTAACACTGCTATTCAATGCGCAACCCAACCCCAAGAGCGAAGGCTATGAAGTCTCGGCTCTCGCTTTTGCTGTTGGTCCTCACCTCTTTTACCTCTGCGGCACTCAATAAGAGTGACCAACGTTGGATTGATGCTGTTTCCGAAACCTATGGAGAGAGAGCCGCTAAGCGAGTCACCACATGGCGCTCAAATATTGCGGCTTATGGTGGATTAAGCGAAAGGGAAAAGCTCGAATCCATTAATCAATTCTTCAACCAAATGTACTTTGTCGATGACAGCATACTTTGGGGAAAGAACGATTACTGGGCAACGCCACTGGAGTTCCTAGGCAGCAACGCGGGTGACTGTGAAGATTTCACCATCGCGAAGTACTTCTCTTTGCTCGAACTGGGCGTGCCAGACAAAAAATTAAGATTGGTGTACGTAAAAGCACTCGAGTTAAACCAATTCCATATGGTGTTGGCTTACTACTCAAAACCAAGTGCAGAGCCACTAATTTTGGACAACTTAAACCCTGAGATAAAACGCGGTTCTAAGCGCGGCGACCTACGACCAATTTACAGTTTCAATGGTAAAAACCTTTGGTTAATCAAGTCGGCAGCAGGCAGCGGTAAGCTAGCAGGGAAATCTTCAAGATTGAGCTTATGGAACGACTTACGTTCTCGTGAGCGCTCTCTAAAATTAAACAAACCCATTATCAATTACGATGAGTAAGTACAATGACTTTATATAAACAGCTTGTGGTCGGGATGGTTGCGGTGTTCATACTGCTGATGACGTCAGTTTTTATGATCGAATTCAATACCACCCGTGGATACTTAGAGGAGCAGCAACGCTCTGAGGTAAGTAATACCATTAATACTGTTGGACTGGCTCTCGCCCCTTACCTAGAAGAAAAGGACAAGGTGGCAGTGGAGTCTGTTATCAACGCCCTGTTTGATGGCAGTTCTTACTCCGTCGTTCGATTGATTTTTCTAGACACCGGAGACGATATTCTTCGCTCTTACCCAGTGAAACCAACGGGAGTACCGGAATGGTTTACGAGTTTAAACCTATTTGAACCCGTGCATGATCGCCGCGTGATCACCAGTGGCTGGATGCAACTGGCAGAAGTTGAGATCGTGAGTCACCCAGGCCCTGCTTATGATCAACTCTGGCAAGCATTTACCCGCTTACTGACTATTTTTGGTGCGATCTTTTTACTCGGTTTGATCTCTATCTCGTGGATCCTCAAGCGAGCACTGCGCCCTCTCTCATTGATCATTACCAAAATGGATCAGATCGCCAAAAACCAGTTTGGTGAACCACTGGTTCGTCCGAAAACCAAAGATTTGATCTTAGTGGTTGATGGTATTAACCACATGTCTACTCAAGTTGAACAAGCCTTTAAAAACCAAGCGAAAGAAGCTCAGAAGCTACGTGAGCGCGCTTATATCGACCCTGTATCTCAACTAGGTAACCGCGCTTACTACATGTCTCAGTTAACACAATGGTTAGAAGAATCGAGCTTGGGTGGTTTAGCGGTACTTAAAGCGGAGTTTATTAGTGAAGAGTACGATGAAAAGGGCTACCAAGAAGGTGATGCCTTAGTTCACCAACTGGCTGAACAGTTACAGGCGTCAATTTCATCGCCAGATATCACCATCGCTCGTATTTCGAGTGACGAGTTTGGCTTCATTATGCCAAACATCGACGAGAGCGAACTTAAACTCGTCGCGAGCAGCATCGTAAACTGCATTCAAAACCTAGGTTCAGATCCAACAGGTATGGCAAACCCACACATTGCGCTTGGTGTGACATACAGTAACAAACGTAAAACCAGTACCGAAATCATGTCGCTGGTGGATAACGCGCTGTCAAGTGCGAAAGCGAATCGTGAACTTAATTATGGCTACGTAACTGCAGACGATCATGGCGCAGTGATGGGTAAACAGCAATGGCGTATGTTGGTTGAAGAAGCGATCATCAACGACCTAATCACCTTCCGTCTTCAGGCTGCAAACAACGCCTTTGGCAAAACCTATCACCAAGAGGTGTTCTCTGCGATTGAGAAAGACGGTGTTCGTTACGGTGCTAACCAATACCTTTACGCACTAGAGCAGCTTGAAATGAGCCATATTCTCGACCAATACGTTATCGAGAAGATGATTGAGAAACTGAATGCGAAAGAAGTAACGAGCCCAGTTGCTATCAATATCTCGCCGAGCAGTATTTCTCAGCCGAGCTTCATCCGCTGGATCGGAAAAACTCTTGAACACAATGCCTCAATCGCTCACTTGTTGCACTTTGAGATTCCAGAAAACTGCTTCATCAACGTTCCGCACTACACGGCACTATTGTGTAACACCATTCGCAACGCTGAAGCAGTGTTTGGTGTCGACAACTACGGACGTAACTTCCAATCATTGGATTACATCAACGAATACCGCCCTAGCTATGTGAAGCTAGATTACCTGTTTACCCACAACCTTGATGACGAAAAACAGAAATTCACCTTAACGTCGATCTCTAGAACCGCTCACAACCTAGGCATAACCACCATTGCGTCTCGAATAGAAACTCAGACTCAGCTAGATATCCTGTCTGATAACTACGTAGAAGTGTTCCAAGGCTTCATTGTTGATAAATAGTTGTAAGGGTTATATCGCATGCAAGATCCACTATTGAACTCACTGATCTACGTTAGCCGATATTACGGGTTAGCGAATTCGCCCGAGGCGTTGATCAATGGGCTACCACTATCCGATGGAAAGCTAACCCCTTTCCTATTCCCTCGTTCTGCGGAGCGAGCGGGATTAGTGGCGAAAGAAAACCGTTCCGACCTAGAAAATATCCCTCACCTGATTTTACCTGCTGTTCTGCTTCTCAAACAGGGCGAGGCATGTGTTCTCAACAGCATCGATGTAGAAAAACAAGAAGCGGAAATTATTACAGCGGAAAGCGGGATGGTGCCAATCATCATTCCTATCGAAGAATTGAAAGAGCAATTCATCGGCCGCTACTTCTTGGTAAAAAAGCAATTCCGTTATGATGAACGTTCACCAGAGGTTCTAAAAACACGTCAAGGTCACTGGTTCTGGAGCACCATTTGGGAATCGAAAAACATCTACCGAGACGTGCTGATCGCATCCATCTTGATCAATGTCTTCGCCATCGCGGCCCCGATGTTTACTCGATTGGTCTACGACAAAGTGGTACCCAACCTCGCCTTTGAAACCTTATGGGTACTGGCAAGCGGGATCTTCGTCGTCTTCCTTTTCGATCTGCTTTTGAAATTGATGAGAAGTTACTTTATTGATGTCGCGGGTAAGAAGTCGGACATTCTGATTTCATCCAAGCTATTCAGTAAAGTACTCGGCATTCGCATGGAAGCAAAACCGGCGTCAGTCGGTGCTTTTGCGAAAAATCTACAAGAGTTCGAATCGATTCGTGAGTTCTTTACCTCTGCGACGATTGGCTCGTTAATCGATTTACCGTTCGCTCTGATGTTCCTGGCTTTAATTTGGTTAATGGCAGGGAATCTGGTGTTTGTTCCGGTGGTCGGCGTTGTCGTTCTGATCATCTATGCGTTGTTAATCCAAGGCCCGCTGCGTCGAACCATTGAAGAAGGTTCACGCCTTGCTTCTCAGAAATACGCGAACTTAATCGAGAGTCTGGCGGGGTTAGAAACCGTTAAACTTTTCAGCGCTCAAAGCCAATTCCAATTCCGTTGGGAAGAAGCTGTCGCGCACATGGCGAACTGGAACATCAAAAGTCGCCGCATTACTGACAGCATCCAAAACACTGCAGGCTTTGTTCAGCAAAGTACCAACGTCGGTATGATCATTTTTGGCGTGTATCTAATTGCAGAAGGCGAACTTACGATGGGAGGCTTGATTGCTGCGACCATGTTGAGTGGCCGTGCGATTGGGCCTCTTGTTCAACTTTCATTGCTTTCGACGCGTTACAATCAGGCGAAATCTTCGATGACCTTAATCGAACAAGTGATGTCGATGCCTGATGAGCAGGAAGAAGGAAAGCGTTATATCCACCGCCCTATCATTCAAGGCCGTATTGCACTGGATAAAGTAACCTTCCATTACCCGGATTCTCCAGTCGCGTCTGTGAGAGATTTGAGCCTAACCATTACACCCGGTGAGAAAGTGGCGATAATCGGCCGTATTGGTTCAGGTAAAACGACATTAGAACGCTTGATTATGGGCCTCTACAAGCCCACAGAAGGCCATGTTCGTATAGACGACACCGACATGGAGCAACTTCATCATGTCGACGTACGACGCAATATAGGCTGTGTACCGCAAGACAGTAACTTGTTCTATGGTTCAGTGAGAGACAACATCACATTAGGTCATCCATTGGTTGATGACCGCGATGTTATGGATGCTGCTAACCGCGCAGGCGTTACTGCTTTCACTCAGCAAGATCCTGCGGGCTTAGAGCGCCAAGTCGGTGAAGGTGGCGGATTGCTATCGGGTGGTCAACGTCAGGCTATCGCGATTGCTAGAGCCTTTCTAGGTCGTCCGCCAGTGCTATTGATGGATGAACCAACCAGTGCCATGGATAACCGTTCTGAAATGCACATCAAGCATCAGCTTAGCCAACTGTTACCTAGCGAAACTTTAATTCTAATCACGCACAAGACTTCGATGTTAGACATTGTTGATCGAGTGATTGTGATGGAGAAAGGCAGCATTATTGCCGACGGTCCAAAAGCGCAAGTTCTGTCAGACTTGAAGCAAGGTAAGGTAAGAGCTGCAAGTTAAAGCGCTCATGTGGCTTAAAGAATCTAACTAAATCAATATCACAAAAAAGCAAAGGGGGAGCATCAGCTCCCCTTTTTTTATCTGAAAGAACAACAAAAGAGGAACAAAGTAGCCGAACATTTTCTTATTTTTTCAAAGCTAAGTTGAGTAAAATGCAAAGCTATTCATTAACTAAGGGCTTTTAGTGTCTAATCTCAACCTGCTTCGATACTACCAGCGAATCATAACAGTTGGTGTCGGTAGCGAAATCAAAACCACAGTACAGGAAGTTGCTGATTTGCTGTGTACTTCTCCTCGGCATGCTCGCAACTTATTGTCTCAAATGCAGGAGTTGGAGTGGTTAACCTGGCAGCCCAAAGCGGGTCGAAATCAACGATCAACGCTACTTTTAAACATTGAGCTAGGCGCCCTAAAAGAGAGCCTTGCACTAGAACGAATCCAACAAGGCAAGTATGAGAGAGCATTAGCGATTCTCGATGAAGATGAAGCGATGTTTGGCCGCCTCCTAAAAAAAACCTCTGGGACGTCTGTTCAAGAAGGCCGAGTGAACATTCAGCTGACATACAAGCGAATGTTTGAGCGCATTGTCCCCCACCAATTACACCGTTGTAGTGAGCGTTTCTTTTTGCGTCAGGTTTATTGCTGCTTGGTCTCCAGTCATGACAATGGCGTCGTGAGGCCTGAGCTTGCTCATCATTGGCGTTATGATGAGGATAATTATCAATGGACGTTTTATCTTCGTCCTGGGCTAACGTTCCATAACGATACGCCAATCGATGCGGATACTGTTGTGAGCCTGTTTGCCAAGCTTAGCTCTCTTCCGTATTACCAAAAAGAGCTAGCACACGTCACCGATATCACTGCACCGCATCCTCTGAAAGTTGTATTTACATTAAGTAAACCGGATCGTGGGTTCGCTGGGCTTATTTCAGGTGTCAAATACGGCATTCAGCCAGCGAGCCAAGTGAATGTTGCAAACAACAATTCGGTGATTGGAAGTGGCCCATTCTCTGTGGTCGAGCACGATAAAAATAAACTAAAGCTGCAAGCGTTCGATGGCTACTATGCGTGTCGTGTGTTAGTCGATTTGGTCACGATTTGGATTGTTAATGATGAGAAAATGGAGAATCCATCGCTATCAAGTAATGCTCCTATCCAAGTATCTGAAACCACGAGCGGTATTGAAGTTTCAATACAAACACCGAATGCCTCTCACTCGAGTCAACACAGTCGAACTGAAGACGGCTGCTTATTCGCTCTATTCAATCAGCATACGAAACATCCATTAACACGTGCCCAACGTCGTTACATTACGGAGCTAATTCACCCCCAGCGACTGCTCGAGCTATTTCGTAAAGAGAAAACACATTATGGCAGCGTACTAGCCAACAACTTGTTACCCATTTGGAGCCCCGTATTACGCCCGTTTGGTGAAGTCAGCGCGTTACCAAAAACCATCACCATCGCAGGTTACAACTACACAGCATTGCGTCGATGCGCTCGCGCTATTTCTTCTGTACTGACCGATCACGGCTGTAAGGTTGAAATAGTAATGTATTCCTATCGAGAGTTGAGTGAAAAAGCAGAGAACGGCACGCTCAATGAAACACTGATCTTAACGAATACCAATTTGGATGATAATCGTCATGCTTCAGCGTTTTCTAATTTCTACAGCAATAACGTTTTGTACCACACACTGGGAGAGGCAAATGCAAGGTGGCTTGATGAACAATTGGAAAACGTACGAGCATTCACTCAACTTGAAGATTATCTAACAGCACTAGAACCCATCGCTTCAACACTCATCAGTGAATATTGGATTGCTCCTATGTTCCATCACACTCAAACATTACGTTTTCACGGCGTTTTAGAAGATGTATCGCTCACTAATTGGGGGTGGCCAGATATTCGCTCGGTGTGGTCTTCTGATTAATGAAGAATATTGAATAGCAGTTGGGCTCTGTTTTATCTAATGAACATCCGGGGCAATGTCATTCACAGATATCTTTCTTCTAACATGATGCCGTATTGCGATGAAGATATTTTTGATAACCGCTGAATCGGTGCCGTAAATGGGCACCAATTACAACGAGATATCTTCTTGTTCCATCTTGAACGAACATTGAATCTCATACTGGTTGAACGAGAAAACACTGCCGCCATGAGTTCGTTTGGTTGTGACTGTTTCATCGCCAAACTGAATCGTGACTCGGGTATACACCTTTTCGTGTGCCTCTACGGTGCACTCGGCAAGGTTGGTTTCAAACTCCGCTTCGAGTGTATCCAACTGCGACTTGGTATTTTCAATCGCGAGATTGTTCTTTTCTCGTTGTTGCTCAATCTCCAGCGCTTGCTCTTCGCTTCTTTCCGCTTTTGGCCGCTTCTTAAATTCGAGCTCTTGGCGAATTACACCCATGGTTTGTTCTTGCGCGTGTTTATACACTTCTTTGAGTTCTGCAATCTTCTGTCGGTAACCATCGTAGCGCGCAAAACCATGAACCTTAGTAGCGGTATCCCCTTCTACGCCCAAGAAGACGCATTCCACTTTGCCACCCACCTTAGCTTCTCCGCCACTGAGCGTGCCATGCTTCTTCATCGTGTCCATCACGATAAGGTCATGCCCACATCGAATCTCGTTACCCATGCTGTGTACACCAAGACGAAGATCGGTACCCGTTTGTAACTCTGCATTTTGAGCGTAGCTGGCAGTAATGGAGCCTTTGGTAAATACTTTGCAAGACTTGGGCTCACCTTCTTTCGTAGTGTGACCAATAATCCCCTTCGCGACTTTGATGTCCCCTTGCGCTTGAACCTCGGCCGATTCAATAAAACCACCAACCGTAATGCAGCCTGTCGCCTTAACAATCATTCCCGGTTCAATGTTTCCAGAGACAAAAACGTTACCTTTAAATTTAACGTGACCGGTAGACACATCAACATTGCTGACACATAGCGCATCATCAACTTCGATACTGCGTTCTTTAATGATTGGTAAACCGGGGCATGAGGCGAGAAGTAAATTAGGGTCGTCGGGAGAAATGTAGGTGCCCTTGCCAGGTTTGATTAGACTGTCTTGTCCAGGAAGCGGTGGGATGATTCGACCTTGAACGGTAAAGCCAGCAATACCTTTAGTCGCAGGAGTGCGCTTCATCAGGTGATCATTTTGACCAACGGTAATGGTCTCACCTAAATCTCGCATATCGATTTTGCCAGCGTCTTTGCTGCGTGGCTTTAAGACTTGGCGAGTAATGTCTTCAACCAAGGCGGCAAACTTCGCATCCTTACCCTTTACGGGTTGTGTGCCTTGAGCGACTGGCTGAGTGAATTTTTCTCCAGGCTTTAGCTTGCTACTCATCATCAACACTTTTCTGAGCGCTAATTTATTAATACCTTTGGTTATGTGGGCCTGAGCCAAACAGTGAATGATGTCGCTACCACGCAGCGGATGTCCATTATAGGGTCCCGTCACGACAAGGCTCGCGAGCATCTCATCATCTGACAATTCGACCGCAACACTGGCATGACGAACTTCGGCAATCAAGATTCCCTCATAAGCTTCACCCTTACCTTCTTTAGAAAGAGTGACAAAGCGCAGTACCTCTTCTTCGAAAAGAAAATAGTTAGATGCGTTCAAAGCTTCCAAGGCTGGTGGCAATGTCTTGTTATCAAAGCTTGCGTCGACCACAAATCCAGATGGCAAACGAGCAACCACCTGCAGCTTATCTTCTGACAAAGTAACAATGTTGTCCCACATTCGAATCGAGTATCCCTAATGACTCAGTTGTTATTCAGTCTATATAATTCGTTCTGAGCTTAGAATCACCACAGTAGAATAATCAGCGTCACATCACTTACTTTCGATTGTGCAAACATGACTCAGAAATAAGACACCCGCATTTTATGAGCGGGCTCACCTTTACAATCATAATCCGCGATTTTTAAAAGCAATTTTGGAATAGAGCTCTAGAACCTGACAATGGAAAATAGAGCATGAATACGATTAGAATCATTCGATGGCGGAAAGCCTCAGATGAATATACCAAGTAAACACTCGATAAAAGCGATGATGAAAGTCTTTATTGAAACGCACATCAGTAAACAGGTATTCGATTGAGTAAACGAGATTCGGGTTGCCTGAGTTGATGAGCTCAACGTTCAAATTAAATGCTGAGACGGTACTTTCCAATTCTAGGGTTACTAGGTCAATATGAGGATTTAGGAAAAAAGAGTAAGATTAGGGGAAGCTTTAGAAACAAGTAATCGAAGAAGAAGCAAAAGATAGATTTCAGTTTACAGTGTAAATCGACATTTCGGATTTACACTGTAAATTAATCTAGAAACTATCTCTGTCTATTTACACTGTAAATTGGACAACAAGAAAGAGATATCTTGTCGAAGTTGAACTTCTGCTCGCTTACGCCCGACAAGGTTGAACTGTTCAACACAAGACCCCCAACCTTTTTGTTGCACTACTTTTGCAATCAACAAATCAGAGATAGCCGAATAATTGGCATCACGATGTTGTCGTTCAAAATTAGTAGACTGCTCTGTTGATGACGGTGAAGGCTCGCTCGACAGTTGAGTGTTTCTCGCTAGAATTAATTTCAACGTGATAAAGCCAATACTGTCGTAGCTGTTTCCGCCTTCTACATAGTTACAAAGCAACTTCTTTTCTAACTCACTAACTGACAGTGACTGACTTGGTAATAGAGCACGAACCATATCAACTTCAAGAGAAATTAGAGAACCAGAGACGAGAAAGCAAAAGCTTTCCTCAAATTGAGACTGCACGTGCGCGACCCAATTGTTAGCACCAATGACAAGTGGC
The DNA here is from genome assembly GCF_900382755.1 of Vibrio sp. Evd11. NCBI lineage: Bacteria > Pseudomonadati > Pseudomonadota > Gammaproteobacteria > Vibrionales > Vibrionaceae > Vibrio > Vibrio sp. Evd11. Next base: position 77,180 of record NZ_OSDX01000003.1, on the reverse strand, counting down.
TTTACCATCAACAGCGAGTGACAACCACTCGCTTGATCTCTTTGATGCCCAATATGAACGGGAGCAAATTGGTTTCGTCGCCAGAAAGAAACCAATTCGCTGGTAGCACCAAAACTCGTTGCTAGATAATCCATATCGGAGACTTGCTTCGATAACTGCTCAAGCATCCAACTCCCTAAGCCTAAACCTTGATGGTCAATTGAAACCGCAATTCTCATCACACGCAGACAACGGTTTGTTGCCGCTTCACTAGCTCCGAGCTGATTAGCTAACAACACTGGCGCAAGATGTCCTTGAGGTCTGCGCTTTCCTATTTGAATCTGAGCAATCAGATCTTTATCTAAACCGCCCTCCACCGTCACCAACATACAACCCAAACAGATATCTTGTTGCCAAGCTGCGTATAAGTGGATAGCCGGGTTATTGAGGAACTGCATTAAGTCATTGGGCGATGTCTGATAATGAGCGTCGACTAAAAGAGAGAAACACTGCTGAAGCTTTTCAGGGTTCGCCAGACACTCGGTTTTAGATAGCTCGACCAGATTCAGTTGGCTGAGCACCTCGTCAGAAAAATCATCAGCCTCATGAACAGCAGAGCTACTCAATAAAACCTCACCACTCAGCAGGAAGCAATCAAACAGCCAACGTTCTAGAGGGTCGTTGTTATTCCAGCGGATTGGTTGCTCAAGCTTATAGCCTCTCCATCCAGGACGATGCTCAGAAAGCCAAGACTCAAACTTAATGCCAAACCCTCGTCCACTTCCCTCGTATCCGTGAACCGTGGTTGAAAAAACCATACGGTGATAACTGCCGACCATAGATTTAAGCATCGGGATCGGAATGGCAGCCGCTTCATCAACTAATAACAAATCGCAATCAGGCTTAGATTGAAGTATTTCGTCTGGTGCGACGAATTTTAGACTGCCACCTTGATGGCTAATGTGAGTAGCATTGATAACGTCACAAGGGTCTAGTCGTTGGCTTGCGTGAGCAAATACTGGCTCAACCGCTTTAACCGAAGGTGCGGTGACAATGATATTGAGCCCGAGACGCTCAACCAAAAGCTCCGCTGCCGCGATACCTAATGTCGAACTCTTACCGCGACCTCTGTCTGCGGTGAGAATCAAGGGACGCTTTCGATGTCCAGAGACGACTTTCTTAACTAACTCTACTGCCGTCTTTTGTTGCTCAAATCTATCGAACAAATTCGGTTGGGTTAATTCTTCAGGCAAAGAATTACGAGTATAGAGTTGCGTTAGCTGTTCATCGTCTTGAGAAACAGAAAACAGTTTGGCGAAGTTGGACGCTAACCAACGTTTTCCAAAAGTAGAATTTAGACCCTGTTCGGATTCATCTGATTTTGGCGGGATAACCAACAACAAGCCGCCGCCGACTAACGCACCCAGTGCCGCACTAAAACTATTGGCGTCAAACTGCTCTCTAAAATCACAAACAAGAAGTTGGCATTCTCGACCTAGGAGTTGTTGCCCCTTTTTAACGGGAACATGTGTTACCGATTGAAAAGGCGAACCACCCATCTGGAAAATTGTTTGTGCTAAAGAGGCATCAAGAAAGCTCTGAATCGTAGCGTCTTGCCAATCACTATCACCAGAAAAGACAACACCGTAACGATGCTGATTATGCTCGGCTGTTTGGGAAAGAGTATGTAGAAAGGTGTTTGTTGGGTTCGTCATAATTAGCGTCCAGATTCATCTAAACACAGTTTATCACAGCCAAATAAAAAGCCGCATAAAGCGGCTTTAGAGTCATTCGATAGTTTGAAAACTTAATCGAGTTTTGATTGAACGAAGTTTAAAATTTCTTGCATCGTCGCATCATCCACTTTTTTAAGATTCAAAGCTAGGTTTGAACCTTTACGGCTATAAGACGCACGACCTTTGATAAGCTCAACTTTTGGAGATACTTTCTTCGCTGGCGCAGGTGCCAGTTCAAGAATCCAACCTTCCAAAGTTTCGGTCACGTCTTTCGTTAAACGCGTAACACCTTGCGCTTCACTACGCTGCCATACAAAACCTTCAGAAGCATCACACTTAGTCAGTAATGTTTGTTGCTGTTCACCCGTTAAACCGCCAAATTGTTTGTGCAGTTTAACAATCGTTGGGCGACCAAGGTCGCTCACATTAGGGTAAGCTTGTAGCAATTCAAGTGGTAAAGCCGCCGCTTTTAATGCGCCACTAACCAAAGCCTCACTGCACTGGAACATTTTAGCTAATGCTTTTTGGTCTTCAGCTTCGCCTTTATCCAGTTTCGCCTGCATCTCTTTACCTTTCTCGTAAAGAGAAAGTGGCTTGTGAGCGTTTGCAACGTCTGATAAGAACTTAGCGTGTTCACCGTTAATGTTTTCCGCTACGTAAATTAGGAACTCTTTGTCCGCTAAAATACATGACATGCGACGACGGCTACCATCAAGAACTTCAATTTTGCCATCTTTATTCTTACGACCAACCGCTGGATATTGCTGACCGCGTTCTTTTAGCGTAGTCAGAACATCAGAAAGAGCGTGTTCATTTAAGAAAGATTGCTCACGAGCATTGTCTTCAAAAACAACCGTTCGAGTCGCAACGTCAGCTGCAGGAATTCGAACCAATTCAAATGAAACCAGCTCTTCACCTGCAACCGAAAGTTCAATCACTTGAGCTTGTTCTTTTGCGGCTGTTTGCGCTTCTTGAGGTGTTGCTACGCGGCGTTTGTTTGCTTTACCAAATAGCTTTGCATTTAAGTCAGATGTTTTAATTGCCATTTTTGTTATCCCTGATTAAGTGAAGGCCAGTTGCTATGTAATACTCGCTCTAATTCTAGAGCACTTTTTTGTACCGCGTCTTGAGCAACGGCTAGAGTTTTCTTACCGCCCTCAAAGTCGCTAACCGTCAGATCGAAAACCGTGCTGTAAGTATCAGCACAAGTTTCGAAGGCACGGCTTCTTGGAATCGTTGCCATCATGACTTGGTCATTCAACAAGTAGTTCATCTCAGTTAATACTGATACCTGCTTCTTGTTATCGTCTTCAAACATCGTTGGCATAAGGCGAACAAATTCAAGCCCTTTCCAATCATCTGGGAACATCTCATACACAGTTGGTAAGTGTTGGAAGAAGTTAACGGTTGAAGCCCAGTCCAAACGCTTCGCAGCACATGGGATAAGAAGTGCATTCGATGCGTACATCGCGTTCCACACTAGCGGGTCAACGTGCGGACCGGTATCAATCATAATCACATCAAAATCATCGGCGATTTTGTCGATAAGCTTCTCTTTAAGGAGACGAACGATATCAAGTGACTGATCTTGAGACAGGCTTTGCCACGCTTCAGCGTTAAACATCGCATCTTCAGGGAACGCCGAAATCGTCTTTAGATTCGGATACTGTGTTGGTAATAGTACGTTCTTACGCAAGAATTCAAGGTCAACATCTTGGCCTTCAGGCACATTGTCCAACATGATATCAACGGCAGAATAGATACTGTCGTGCTCTGCCCCACTAATTTGTGGGTTTAAGAACAGACGCAAAGAACCTTGTGGATCCAAGTCAATCAGACAGATACGGTAGCGCTTGTCTAAATTCAGAGACAAACAAGCCGCTAGGTGAACCGCTGTCATTGATTTACCCGTACCACCCTTCTGGTTCTGTACGTTAATAACCCATGGCTTATTGTCTACATGCTGCTTACGTTGGTGGAACTTCGGCACTTCAGCCGCATCCATCAGCATGTGAGCTTCGGTCAATGAAATCGAGTAATGATTGGCGTTGTTCTTTGTAAACTGATGACCATCTGCTTCAAGCTTGTTGATAGCCTCATCCAATTTACGACGAGTTAAGCCTGAACGCGTCTCCATCATAGCTTTAGACATTGGAGGGAAATGCTCATCACTTCGCTCTTCCAGAATAATCTCAATTCGGTCAGCCTGAACTTGTTGAGTTTGTTCGGCCAGCTGATAGAGCTTATCAATCGTTTGTTCTCTTTTCATTGCCAGTTTCCGTAATGATTAACTAAGTACAAATTGTACAGCGATTAACAACAAACACAACAAAAACATGAACATACATTTATGAGTAAAATCACATAAAATAGACTGTATTTTTACAGTTTGATGAAAAAACGGCTAAGACAAACACAAAAATGACCTTTTCTGTCATGTATAACGGTGCTATTTCTACCTTACATTTAAAATGTTACAGCGTCACTTATTTACAATGTAAATGGAATTTCAGTCAAAACACTTCGGAACGATTGAAACACAAGCATAGATTACGGTTCGTGTGATTTGCATTCGAAATTGACAGGTTTGCAACCAACAAAGAGTAAAAAACTAGAAAATCGTTTGGCAAATAAAAAACAAAGCGCAGATGAGACGTCACTAATCAAAAGAGAATTAAGCCTCAACCGGAAGAATGATCATGGGATACAGAACTCGTAAGAAAATTAATAAGGCTAATTTATGAAGCATGATCAAGGTGTAAACTCGCCAATATTGATCCGCATGAGTGCCCGTTCGAAATGATCAACTTCCGGAAAAATGATCAAGTAAATATCGTTCCGGAAGCATGTAAATTGACAACTAACTTACGGACAAATGCTTTTGTAATGGGGATTCAAGCTCTATAAGGCCTCATTGATGGGAAATTCAATCGACACGGATTGGAAATACAGAAACATGACAATTTCATGATCATGCTTCCTGATTTATTGAGTATCGAGCCAAAAGTCCCCAACCATCGATTATGTAATCAATACCGAGTAAGTTTTAAACAGAAAAGGGGAGGAACGATGTAAAAGTCGCATTACTTGATCATTGTTCCGATAAAATAGCCAACGAAAATATCCACATTGATGATTTAAACCTCGTCGATCAATTGTGGACTGTGGATAAGCTGTATAAGTATAATGATCATGCTTTCGAACCAATAATGATCATGCTTACAATGACTTAATGATCATCGTTCTGATGTTGAGTGATCATGCTTTCTAAACTTTTATGATCATCGTTTCGTTATCTTTATGATCATGCTTTCCAAGTGATATTTTTTTTACACTTTAAATTCAGCAACTTAAAAGCAAATGATCGCCCTGATCATTAGATCACTTAATCATTTAAGATCATATTAATCAAAAAGATCAGTTATTTAAAAGCCAATAAATTCTCTTTATTTATGATCATTCTTTCTTTATCATTCAGGAACTATAGTGAAATTACGGTTAGTGTGATACGGATCAAAAATGAAACCAGAAGAGAAATTGTTAATTAAGGCACGAAGCCACAAAGATGGTCATTTATTTGAGGTATCTGAAACAGCCGTTGAATGGATAGAACAATATCAACACTTCAAAGGGGTCACGAAAAGCATCGTTGAGCTTCTCAACCTAATTTCACTTCGCGGGTTTAGCAGCAAAGATGGATACGTTTCAACCACTGAAATAATCGAATCAACCGATGGGCAAGTCACTCGTGCTGCCTTACAGCAAAGGCTCAGAGCGGCTGTAAATATCGGACTTTTCAAACAAATCCCAGTTCGCTTTGAAGAAGGCCTTGCGGGCAAAACGATGCTACATCGCTTTGTTAATCCCAATCAGTTGATATCAGTGCTAGGTGCCACCAGCTTAGTGACTGAAAGTGTGAAACAAAACGAAAAGCAAAAGCGTTCTAAAGCCCTCGCACAAACCAAAGTAAACAAACGTTTGTTGAATGAACACGGTCTTAATACCCCGCCAACGATGAAAGATGAAGCGGATCAATTTATTGTCTCGCCAACCAATTGGGCTGGGATTATCGATCAAGCGTTAGCGCCACCTAGAACCCGTAAGAGCTACCAGAAATCGATGGTTTCGATCTCGGGAACTCGAGCGGTGATCGAAACACGATCTTCAAAAAACATTATGACCGTTGATGATCTGATGACGTTATTCGCGCTATTCACGTTAACGGTTCAATACCATGATCATCATCAAGACGATTACCATCTAGATGCTAAGCACACACCGAACAAAACGCCGCTCTACATCACGGATATTCTTTCATTGCGTGGCAAGAAAGACAGCGGCCCGGCTCGTGACTCTATTCGAGACAGCATTGACCGCATTGAGTTTACCGATTTTCAGTTGCATGAGCTTACTGGCCGTTGGCTTAGTGAGAACATGCCAGAAGGCTTTAAGAGCGACCGTTTCCGATTCTTAGCCAGAACCATCACTGCATCGGAAGAAGCGCCTACAGAGGGCTCTGACGGCGAAATTCGCATTAAGCCGAACCTATACATCTTGGTATGGGAGCCATCGTTCTATGAAGAGCTCCTAACGCGCGATTATTTCTTCCTGTTCCCACCAGAGATCCTGAAACAGCATACCTTGGTCTTCCAAATGTATTCGTACTTCAGAAGCCGTATGGCGCGTCGTCATTCTGATTGCATGCTATTGAGCGAACTGAATCAAAAACTGGCGCGTAACATTGATTGGCGTCGTTTTTCGATGGATCTGATCCGCGAACTGAGAAAGTTGGGTGAAGTAGGGGAGCAAGAAGATACCTTCCTCGTCAATCTGTGGGGTTACCATCTGACGATCACGGCGTTGATCGAAAAAGGCAAGACCACCGATTATCAGGTCGATATCAAATGTAACGTTGAAGAAGTGCTGCGTTACTCAAGAGCGCGCACCACCAACGCAGGTAAGCGAAACATGGCGCCTACATTGCCGAACCCACTGCGCAATGAAATGGTGTCTAAGCAAAAGCTGGAAGAGTTATCTGAAATCATCGATGGCGAATTTGAGCCTATTCAGCGTAAAGCTCCTTCACCAAGAGGCAAGCTAGGGCGCAGAGTTAAACAACGTAAGCACTCTGTTGAGATCAATGCTGACGAGATCATGATAACTCTATCTAAATATACCTCTTCAGAGGCTCTAGAACGCAGTATAACGGCTTTATCTGCAATGACCGGGCACTCACATGCCTCAATCAAAGAAGAGTGCTCAGAGCTCATTGAGAAGCTTGATTGGTTGAGAGTCGGTGAGGATGTAATTCCTTACGAAACATTGAGTAAGCTGATCGAACTCTACAACGACCGCGACAGCACCAGTAATCGACACCTTTCAATTGAGCGTCTTATTTCTGGCCTGGCTGTGCGCCGCAAGGTATGCAAGCAAGTTCACGAAGGTCACTTAGACGAAAATGTGTTCTTAGCGCTCGATGAAATGGCGATTGGCCATTAACCTTGAGTCGTATAATCACCGCTGAATGGATGATCTGAACATCATTAGGTGTTGATAATAACCGCACCTAATGCTGACAATGTGATGACAATATAGAGCACCTAGTTGATTATTATTTATCCCGAATAGACAACCTTTGTCCTTTCTTATGATTAATAGATTGGCTCATATTTTGTTACATCATACTGAATAGATTTTCGCGAGTTCCTAAGGGACTCGCTTTTTTTTGTCTGAAATTCATCGAATCATTAAAATTCAATAGCTTATAGAATTCAACTCCGAAGCATGATCAAGGTGAGATCATGCTTTCTAGGGATCTAACTTTGATGAGACTCTGATTTGATGTTTGATCGATATAGGGTTGATCAATGAAGTTGGTGTTTGACACTACCTTGATCATCGTTCTGGGGTTGGTTCGCCATAAAGCGCACATGTGATTCGATCAACTTTTCCGATTCTTGTTGCCAGCGTGGTTCTTGTTGTTGGTTAGCAAACTCCAAAGCCAGCACACACAAGTGTTGTACCCGCTTGGTACCCCACTCTTGTAAGCCGGGTTCCGCTTTTGGGTCACAAGACGCCGCCTGAAGCTTACCGTAAGCAAACATCAGGTATTGATAGGCTTTTTCTTGGTGGTGTGGGTTTTCGATTGAGTTTCGATAGAAAGTAAAGATTCTCAGGCACCCATCCAACCAACACGCGATGCCTTTGCTCTGTTCATCCGTGATCAAAGGCCCCCAGAGTGCATCTGGAGGCGTTAAGATCAAAGGTTCTAACCGTTCCACTTGATCATGCTTTCGGTCTTTGTACCAATCTCCGATCCGCTCTAACCAAGTGTCTAGTTCATTCATGCAACGTTATCCCACTGTTTTACAAAGTGATTATCAGCAACTTGTTTGATTTCATGCTGTATTTCACTGCTCTGTTCTCGAATACGATCAGCGTCTATTGAATAGTTTGGCTCATTTTTGACGAGTTCGCCAAACGGCAGATCAGGATCAGGAACGGCAGAGATCAACAGTTTAGTGTATGGGTGTTGAGGATTAGTAAGGATCGACTGGGTTGAGCCCCATTCGACGATCTGCCCTTTGTACATCACCGCTGTCTCTTCTGCGATGTAATGTGCCGTGGCAAGATCGTGGGTTATGTACAAAAAACCTATCCCCAACTCTTTCTTCATTTTCTGCATTAGATTGAGCACGCCAAGTCGAATCGAAACATCCAGCATCGAGGTTGGTTCATCAGCAAGAATAACTTCAGCGCCAACCGCAAGCGCTCTAGCTAGGTTAACCCGCTGTCTTTGGCCGCCACTGAGCTCGTGAGGGTATTTGGCGAGAGTTTCTATGGGTAACTCCACCAGCGTTAATAATTCTTTGAGGCGCTCTGTGAGAGCTTGTTTAGTGGCTACCTGTTTATGGATCTTAAGTGGGCGCGTTAAATGGTGCTCAATGGTGTGAGTTGGATTGAGTGAACCAAAGGGGTCTTGAAAAACCATTTGCACACGGCTGCGATAATCCAAGATATCTTTACGGCTTTTGAGCGTAGAGATGTCTCTGCCTTTGAACAGTATCTCTCCCTCGGTCGCAGGGTAAACCTTGGTCATCAATCGTGCACAGGTGCTTTTCCCGCAGCCAGATTCGCCAACCAGTGCCAGTGTTTTGCCTGCATGTAAGTCAAAACTCACACCATGCAATGCTCTAAAGATCTCTTCTTTGCCAAATCCCCCACCAACAGTGAATTCTTTGACGAGGTTTTTTACTTGAAAAATAGGTTGTGACATAGAGCTCTCCTAGCACGCCGTCGCGTGAGCATGTTCATGAATATTTGGGAAGGAACTCCATAGCTTTTGGGTGTAGGAGTGTTGTGGGTTATTGCGAATCTCATGGGATTTATTGACCTCAACTATCTTGCCGTGGCGCATGATGGCAATGCGATCACACAGTTGGCTCATTAATGCTAAGTCATGAGTGATAAAGAGGATTGAGAAACCAAACTCCTCTCTGAGTTGGTGTATCTGCTGCAGAATCTCACGCTGTACGACCACATCCAAAGCCGTGGTCGGCTCATCCATGATGATCAGCTTAGGGTTGAGAGCAAGGGCAATGGCAATCACCAAACGTTGACGCATGCCGCCACTGAATTGGTGAGGATACTCAGTGAGTCGGTTGCGCGGAATGTTGACTAGGTCGAGTAACTTCTCTGCGCGATCTTTGGCTTGTTCGTTGGTTATGCCTTTGTGGTGGCGTAGCACATCAGCAAATTGTTCTTCGATGGTTAATACAGGGTTGAGTGAATTCATCGCACTCTGGAACACCATAGCAATCTCGCTCCAGCGCAATGTATTCAAGTGGCTGTCTGATAAGCTCAGCAGATCTTGCCCACCAAACAATATCTGGCCTCCGGATATGAACGCTGGCGGCTTATGCAGACGGTTAATGGCAAACGCGATGGTACTTTTGCCACAACCGGATTCTCCGGCTAAGCCGAAAATCTCGCCTTGGCCTATGCTAAAGCTAACGGATTTAACTGCATTGAAATCACCGTCATCGGTGATGTAGTCGACACATAGATTCTTCACTTCGAGAAGTGGTTTATCTGAATTTCCCACAGACATGATAAATACTCAGTTATGATATTGATAACTATTATCATTATCATGTGTTGGATTTAGTGGAAGCAACGAGCACGAAAAGGATGAAGTGCCTCGAAATTTATCTTGGGTTATTTCACGAATTTTCAGCAGAAAAGAAGCATTGAAAGAGGGGAAAATGAGAGTTGGATCAAACCACATTTCTTATGGGGAATCTTTTAAATGTAATTGCAGAAAATGCCTTTGGCAAAGTTTAAATGAGGCATTTATTAATTAGGTTTGTGAAGCGTCGGAATCATCACATTTCAGTACAGAATTTCTTAACAAGTGATTTAGCTTTTGCTACAGATTAGCTGTCCATTACATGGTGCTTTTCGGAGGAAAACATGTCCATTAATTCTATCAACCATGACGAAATGACAAATATTGCAAACAAGTGGGATGCTGAAGAAGAAGTATCTTTCAAACCAGAAAAGAAAATGAAGTCTGCTGAAGCTCGTCGTCGTATTGAGACTCTAAGAGAAATTAGAGAAAGCGGTTTTAGTCTGGAAGAAGCGAGAGATCTTGGCTTGATTCACTAAAATTTCCAACTGTATTTCAAGGGTGGTCACATACCACCCTCTGATTTATATAGATTTTATTTCTTTAACTGCATTTTTCAACAACCACATCCCATTCACTTCTTAATTAATAAAAACTCGCTTCATACCTCTCTTTTCTGCTAAAAACACGCTGATGGCTTACTCTTGAACTAAGTTGTTTGACAGCAATATGCAACGCCACTAATTTTAAAGTTAAAGCAAAAATATGCGATGTCGTTGGTAAGGAGAAGGCTATGTCTAATTCTGTGGCTCAAGCCAAAGAAGTGCTGTTTTATGAACCTGAAGATCCAAACGGATACCTTTCAAATTTTGCGGCTTGCCCCATTAAGGTTGATGACCAAGTATGGGCTACCAGCGAACACTATTATCAAGCGATGAAGTTCGCTTCTCAAGAACTGCGCAATACTATTTTGGAAGCCTGTTCGCCTGCTGAAGCATTTTCGTTGAGTCGTGATTATGAAGATCAAGTACGTGAAGATTGGTATGACATTCGTGTTGAAGTGATGCAGTTCATTGTGACGGAGAAGTTTAGACAGAATCCACAGTTTGCGTTGTTTCTTACCAATACCGGAGATTCGGTGATCAAAGAACATTCGCATAAAGACCACTTCTGGGGCGATGGAGGGGATGGAACCGGCGAGAACCATTTGGGTAAGATTCTGATGGCAGTGCGTCACCAGCTTCGCACTCAGCAACGGCATTTGATTGCTTCGCATTAGTTTGTTCGAGTTCGGTTATTAGAACGGGTCTACCAGCATTAGGTTATTCGCATTTAAAAGGCCGCCCTGCCATTTAGTTTTTAGCTAAGCAGGGCGGCCTTTTCGGTTTAGAGGTAGTTTGGTTAACGAAGAGAGCCAAACTACGGTATCAAGCTATAACTGACTCTGTCGTTATAAGTAGCTCTGTACGATGTCGTTGAGCTGTCCATCGTCTTTCATTTGGTCGAGACGTTGGTTAATGAAGGTTTGCAGTTTAGGGTCCATCTCAGGGTCAAACGCCAAATGGATAGGGTAGTTATTGATTACAGAACCAAACTCTTGCATCTGGTAGTCATCAATACTCAGCTTTTGCTCGTTTAGGTTGTATTTGATTCGTGATTCCATCTCAACAAACACAGTATCACCAGGTGCTCGGTTCAGGACACGAAACGCAGCCGTGTAATCTTTCACTCGAATTTCGTTGAGCTTACCTTGTTTGATGTATGGCTCTAGGTTCGGATACTCAAACCCCACCAGCAACACCACCACTTTTCCGTCTAAATCGTCGATAGTATTAAACTCAAACGGTTTTTTACCGCTGCTGAGTAACACGTGTTTTACATTGTAAATCGGATCTTTAGACAGGTTAACAGACTGGATGTTTCCCCAGCTCGGGCTGCCGTAGGTTACCCAGTTTGGATTCTCTCTTGCATCAAGCTTGTCGATCATTCGATTAAAAGGGTAGGTGTGGTAGTTGATCTCATATTGGCTGTCATCGAACACCGCTTCCACAATATCTGAAACCATTCCTCTGTGAGATGACCCGTCAGTTTCGATCTGAAAAGGTTGCGCTTGGCTCTCAATAATGTAGTAGTGTAGAGGTTCGCTTGCAGAAGCATAACTGCTTGAAAACAAACTGACTATGGATGCAACGATAAGATGTTTTTTCATAACCTTCCCTAGTTATTTGATGAATGACTACTATTATACTAGTTGAGTAATTGTAGTTTGCTAGGATAACAATAATGGTAATTTGTGTATGGTGAAAAAAGGAAAACGCTATATTGGACTCTCTCGACAGTTGATCGGGACAATAATCGCAATCAGCACCTTATTCACAGTTATAGTGACAGGTCTGGGATTATATGTGGAGTACCAAAGTCGAGTTTCTTTTATCAGTTCTCAGATCGAACAGGTTAAAGCTGGCTACCTCTCCGGTTTAACGGCGAGCTTGTGGGTGGAAGACCGAACTCAACTGTTCGTGCAAGCTGAAGGCATCTCTCGTTTACCCTCTGTGAGTTATTTACTCATAGAAAGCCCCGATGAAAAAATTCTAGAACTGGGTCAAGCAACCTCTGGTCAGTCGTACTCCCAGTCTTGGGAAATGGTGCACCAAATGGGAGGTAAAGATTACCCCCTTGCCACATTAACGGTGCAAGCTGATTTAAGTATTATCCTCGATGATTTCGAAGAACGGGTTCTGTTGTTACTCGCCTTCGAAGCCGTGAAAATCTTCTTGCTCTCTCTGGTGTGTCTGACGATCGTCTATCGTTTAGTCGTTAAACGCTTGATGATCATGTCTTCTCAAATTAACCAGCAACAAGTAGAAGACAACAAGCCACGTTTTCTTACCCCGACAGAATGTACCTATCAAGATGAGATTTCGACGTTAGAGTCGAGCTATAACCAGTCTATTGAACGCATTCGCCAACAATACCAAGAATTGGAAAAAGCCAAAAACACCGCAGAAGTAGCTAACCGCAACAAGAGTGAATTCCTTGCCAATATGAGTCACGAGATCCGTACTCCAATGAACGGCATCATCGGGTTATCGTCTTTGCTTTCTGAAATGGACATGCCGAAAGAGCAAAAAGAGTATGTCGACATGCTCAATACCTCTTCGTTGACGCTGCTTGATCTGATTAATGACTTTCTCGATTACTCGAAGATTGAAGCGGGCAGGCTTGAGCTTCAGCAAGAGCCGATGAAAATGATGGGCATTGCAGCCGATGTTGAGTCGACCTTCAGAGTAAAAGCCGAACAAAAAGGGCTCAGATTCCAACTGGCCATTGATCCTAAGATTCCAACCATGGTGATCGGCGATGGCACCCAATTAAGACAGGTTCTGAATAATCTAGTCGGCAACGCCATCAAGTTTACTGAGCATGGCCATGTCACGCTTTCACTTCGCTTGGAAGAAATCACAGAACCTGAGCAAAAGCTGAGAGTCAGATTCGAGGTGAAAGATAGCGGCATTGGTATTGCGGAAGACAAACAACAATCGGTGTTTGATAAGTTCCAACAAGCCGACGGCAGCACAACTCGTATCTATGGCGGTACTGGGCTTGGTTTAACGATATGCGACAAAATCGTTACCTTAATGGGTAGCAAGCTTGAGCTCACTAGTGTGCAAGGGCAGGGTAGTACATTCTATTTCACCGCTGATTTTGATCCGTGTTTGGAAGTGGAAGAGAGCCGTATCGATTTTAACAAGATCTCCGTGCTGTTGGTGGATGATAGCCAACTCAACATGCGGATTACTTCGACGCAACTGCAGTCCTTTGGAGTGACATCGGAATGTTGTGAGACCGGCGCGAGAGCATTAGAGCTGGTGGCTGACTCCATTGCTCAATCGATGCCTTATGATTTAGTGCTGATAGATAAGGTGATGCCATCGATCGATGGTTTCCAGTTAGCCAGAAGTTTACTTGAACGCTTTGAGAAAGATTGTCCTAAGTTGGTGATGATCTCTGCTGACCCAAGAAAGCAGGATGAAGTTCGAGCCAAGCAAGTTGGCTTTGTCGCCTACATTGCTCGCCCATATCAAGATAATCAGCTTAAATGGACCATCAGTGAGGTGTTAGCGAGAGCGGCGGATACTTCGACCTTCACCTACCCAAATCGAGGCGAGGTAGCGTTCAAAGACAATGAGCCTGTGCCAACAACCCAACTTGCGGCTGTTGCTAAACCAGCAGAGCCTGAGAAAACAGCTTTAAAAGAAGAACCAAAACCTGCGGCGGTCACCGCCTCTTTTAGCGGCAAAGTCTTGGTAGTCGAAGATTCGAGAGTGAATCAACAAGTAGCTAAGATGATGCTTAAGAAGCTTGGTCTTGAGGTGGATATCGCGGACAACGGGGAAATTGGTGTCGAGAAGTTTAAGGCCAATGACTATGTGATGATCTTTATGGATTGCCAGATGCCCGTTCTAGACGGCTTCGAAGCGACGAAACAGATCAGAGCGATCGAAGAGGGCTCTTCAAAGCATATTCCAATTGTCGCGCTGACGGCTAACGTTGTGCAGAGAGACAAGCATTTGTGTTTTGATGTTGGTATGGATGAATTTTTACCAAAGCCGGTTAATCAAGGGAAACTGAGAGAGATCGTTGCCAGTTTTTTATCTAAGGAAACCGATTCGGCTAAAGAAGAAGATGAACAAAAGATTGTTTAGTTAGTTCCTCATCAAATGTAACCGTTAAAAACGAAACTCCGACCTAATCCGTCGGAGTTTTTGTTTGTGCTGGTTTCCTAGTTTCTAACCTATTTCTTACGTGCTATCCGATGCTATCAATATGAATAGCTACAGAATCTGGTCGCCAGTATTCCAGTTCGCAATCCATCAACTCGCCGTCTTGCTTGTAATTCACTCGACAGATCTTAAGAACTGGCTGGCCCTCTGCCAAATTCAGAGCCTTAGCGACATGTGCAGGAGCTGAAGTAGGAACCACGTCAAAGCGCGAGCGTTGGGTCTCGTAGCCGTATTTTTCTCGGTAGATGCCTGTCAGCGACATGGTGAGGTTTTCTGATAATACCTTTTCAAACAGAGGTGCTTTCAAGACGTTCTCAACGAAGAGTACCGCTCTGCCATCAATAAAGCGTAATCGCTCAATGACGTGTATCGGCGTTATCTGTTCTATCTCTAATGCTTTGGCGTAATCGCCCGCTGCCATCTCTGTGCGGGTGCTCAGCAGCCTTGTTTCTGCAATACGATGTTGTTCGCGAATCATTTGATGAAAGTGAGAACGTGACAATGGGTTGTAGCGAATCCGTTCGGGCGACACATACCAGCCTCGGCGTTCCTCTCGGTATATCAAGCCTTCAGTTTCTAATGACACCAGCGCATCTTTGAGCGTGATTCGTGTGGTGGAAAACAGCTCGCTGAGCTCTCTTTCGGATGGCAGTTTTTGCCCCTCGGTGAAGATGCCTGATTGAAGCTGTTCTCTAATGCTTGTCTTAATTCTGCCTAGTTGTGTCCCTGATTGCCCTGTACCCAATGTTCTCATTGCTGATCTAGTCCATAAGTTCGTGTACTTAATAAGGTAAACCATGGAGTTAACAGGAATGTGACAGTAAACAAAGGCTTACTGTCATATGAGTGAAATATAACTGCCATGTAAATGCATCTGAACTGTCAAATAAGTTGCGCGAAAGCGTCACACACTGGCGATAGCATACAAAACGAACTTACTGACCTAGTCCAGAGGGATAGAGACAATGAAAACTTTGCTTAGCCGTTCAACTGTATCGCCAGCCAAACTGAATGGTTTACCTGAAAAATTAATCGGTTCACCTGCAAAACTGTTAGGTGCAACCGTTAAATTGATTGGTGTAACAGGAATAACGGCAACACTTTCAATGCCAGCGATGGCGAAGGATGCTGATCTTAAGTCACTGATTGAAGCCGCTCAAAAAGAGGGTGCGGTATACAGTGTGGGTATGCCAGACAGTTGGGCAAACTGGAAAGGCACATGGACTGACCTGAAAGCAAACTACGGTTTGAAGCATCAGGATACGGACATGAGCTCGGCACAAGAGATCTCTAAATTTGAAGCAGAGAAAAGAAACGCAACCGCAGATATCGGTGACGTTGGTTTTGCATTTGCACGTGTCGCTGTGAAAAAAGACGTAACGCAACCATACAAGCCAACCACTTGGAATGACATTCCAGACTGGGCGAAAGACAAAGATGGTCACTGGGCTCTGGCTTACACAGGTACTATCTCGTTCATTTCAAACAACAACCTTGTTGAAGATGCACCCAAATCTTGGAGCGACCTACTAGAAGGCGACTACAAAGTAACAGTCGGTGACGTAGGTGTAGCCGCGCAAGCAAACAACGCGATTTTAGCGGCAGCATTTGCTAATGGCGGTGACGAGTCGAACCTGAAACCAGCGATTAAATTCTTTGGTGAACTAGCGAAGCAAGGTCGTCTATCTTACACAGATCCAAGCATTGCGAACCTTGAAAAAGGCGAAGTGGAAGTAGCGATCATGTGGGATTTCAACGCACTGAACTACCGCGACAAGATCGACCGTGAGCGCTTTACTGTAAGCATCCCACAAGATGGCTCAGTGATCTCTGGTTACACCACCATCATTAACAAATACGCACAAAACCCGAATGCGGCGAAGTTGGCTCGTGAATACATCTTCAGCGACCAAGGCCAAATCAACCTAGCAGAAGGTTACGCACGTCCAATCCGTAGCAACGTTACGCTGCCTAAATCAGTGCAAGACAAGCTGATCTCGAACGAGCAATACAGCAACGTTCACCCAGTAACTGACTTCTCAGCATGGGAAAAATCAGCACGCCGCCTACCGCGTCAATGGCAAGAAAGCGTATTGATTCACCAGCAATAACCCCGCTTAACACGCCACCTTCAATAGGTGGCTCATAGAAACAAGCAATAGAGAATAGACCATGAGCGATAAGGTTATCCTTGTTGTTCTAGATGGACTGAACTATCAGGTAGCCCGTGATTGCATGGGCTATCTAAACGGCCTTCTAGAACTTAGTGACTCGAAAAACACTATACACAGCGTTCCTCTGAGCCAACAGGGCACTTCGCAAATCATAAGCACGCAAAAAAACAAGCTGCGCGCCACACTTTACCCAATGCAGTGTGAACTGCCGTCCATGTCACGCCCACTTTATGAGTGCATTTTAACGGGAGTTCGCCCTGTCGAGAGCGGCATCGTTAACAACCAAATCGTGCGTTTATCGAATCATGAGTCGATCTTTAGCTTGGCTAAATCGCAAGGAAAAGTGACGGCTGCAGCGGCATATCATTGGGTGAGCGAGTTGTATAACCGAGCGCCATTTGAAGCTGTGCGTGACCGCTTTACTAACGATGAGACCATGAACATTCAACATGGCTGTTTCTACCATTGGGATCACTACCCAGATGAAGCCTTGTTCTTGGATGCCGAGCACCTGCGCGTGACTCATCAGCCTGATTTTTTGCTGATTCACCCAATGAACATTGACGACATGGGACACAAGCACGGGCTGGATTCTCGCCAGTACCGCAACAGTGCACGTGGCGCGGATATCTACCTGTCGAACTACCTTGAGAAATGGGTAAATGATGGTTATCAGGTGATCATTACCAGTGACCACGGCATGAACAATGACTTGTCTCACGGTGGTATTCTGCCTGAAGAGCGCGAAGTGCCATTCTTTGTGATTGGCGATAAGTTCACACACCAAGAATGTTCAGTGAAACAGACCGACATCTGCGGCAGCGTGTGTCAGTTACTCAACCTTGAACACGATAAATCTTACACTCAGGAATTGTTGGCCCTATGAGCAGTTCTGTAATCACGCAGAGCGATGGCTCTGCGCTTCAACCCAAAACCAAATCTTTGTTCAAACGCTTCAAGCCCGCTTTGTGGCTTGCGCCTTTCGCCCTGTTTTTCTATCTGTTCCAACTGGCTCCCATGGTTTGGGTGCTGATCAACAGCTTCTTCTATGACGATGAGCTCTCTCTAGAAAACTATTCTGAAGTCTTCGATTCTGCCTTCATGATGCAGGCTTTTGGCAATAGTTTATGGTTGTCGATTTGGTCGAGTATTGTTGGTTTGGCGATCGCGACTCTATTGGTCTCTTCATTGCGCCGCGTTGATTCTAAAATCCGCGATGCGGTGATTGCGTTTACCAACATGAGCAGCAACTTCTCTGGCGTACCTTTGTCGTTCGCGTTCATCATCATCCTTGGCACCAATGGTGCGATCACCTTATTGCTCAAGCAGTATGGATTGCTGGGTGATTTCGACCTTTACGGCAAGTGGGGCTTGCTGGCGATTTACATCTACTTCCAGATCCCATTGGCGGTGTTGTTGCTGTATCCAGCGTTCGATGCCTTGAGTGACGATTGGCAAGCCGCCTCTGCGCTGCTTGGTGCGAAAACTTGGCAATACTGGACCAAAATAGCGCTGCCTGTGTTGTCTCCTGCCTTGTTTGGCACCTTCATCATCTTGATTGCCAATGCGATTGGCGCGTATGCGAGCGTGTATGCGTTGACCTCAGGAAACTACAACGTGATTACGATTCGAATCGCGAGTTTAGTATCAGGCGACTTGTTCTTAGAGCCAAACCTAGCTGCCGCAATTTCCGTGATTTTGATGGCGATGCTGGCCTTCATCACCGTGATTAACCAATGGCTGATCAGCAAAAGCTACGCAGGGAAGAGAAAGTAATGAACACCGTAAATACTCGCTTTCATAAAACGGTTGTCTATTCGATTGTCGGCATCATGATGATTCCGATCTTAGCGACCTTTATCTACTCGATCTCCTCTCGATGGGGCGCAACGATCCTGCCGGATGGTTTTACTCTGGATTGGTACATCAACCTGCTGACGGATCCTCGCTTCTTACAAGCCTTTGGCCGTTCACTGTTTATCTGTGTGGCTGCGCTGTCACTGAGTGTGGTGTTGGTTCTGCCTGCGATTTTCGTGGTGTTTTACTATTTCCCGAAACTCGATAAGGTCATGAATATCATGATCTTATTGCCGTTCGCCGTGCCGCCGGTGGTATCGTCGGTAGGTTTGCTTCAGTTGTATGCAGACAGCGAAATCTCACTGATAGGCACGCCGTGGATTTTGATTGGCACCTACTTCACCATCGCGTTGCCATTTATGTATCGCGCGATTGCCAACAGCTTTGAAGCGATCAATTTGCATGACTTGATGGACGCAGCTCACCTGCTCGGTGCAAGTACCACCAAGGCGTTCTTGTTGATTATTCTGCCAAATCTTAAGAAAGGCTTAATGGCGTCACTGTTCTTGTCGTTCTCGTTCCTATTGGGCGAGTTCGTGTTTGCCAACATTTTGGTCGGTACACGCTACGAGACACTGCAAATCTACCTATACAATATGCGTCAAACCAGTGGCCACTTCACGTCAGCCCTTGTTATGACGTACTTCCTGTTTATTTTCTTACTGACTTGGTTGGCAAGTCGTTTCAGCCAGGGAACAAAATAATGAGCTATGTAAATGCGAAAAACCTCACCAAGCGCTTTGGTGACAACACGGTGTTTGAAGACATTGAATTTTCCATCGAGAAGGGCGAATTCATCACGCTGCTTGGCCCGAGTGGCTGTGGTAAATCAACGCTGCTGCGCAGCTTGGCAGGTTTGAATCCGGTCGATGGCGGTGAAATCTGGGTCAACGGTGAAGAGATTACTCACCAAGTGCCGCAACAGCGTGGCATCGGCATGGTGTTTCAATCTTATGCGTTGTTCCCGAACATGACAGTTGAAGGTAACATTGCCTTTGGCCTCAAGATGAAAAAGCTTGCTGCTGACGAGATTAAACGCGAAGTCGCGAAAGTGATTGGGCTGGTGGACTTAACGGGCAAAGAGAAATTCTACCCGCATCAGTTATCGGGCGGTCAGCGTCAGCGTGTGGCTTTGGCAAGAGCCTTGGTGGTTAAGCCTCGTATATTATTACTCGATGAGCCGCTTTCAGCGCTGGATGCGAAAATCCGTAAACATCTGCGCCAACAGATCCGAGACATCCAAAAAGAGATGAACCTGACCACGATCTTCGTGACTCACGATCAAGAAGAAGCGATGATCATGTCTGACCGTATCTTCTTGATGAACAAAGGCGTGATCGTCCAAGCCGGTACGCCTGAAGAGATCTACACTCAACCTGCCAATGAGTTCGTGGCAGGGTTCATGGGGCACTACAATCTGGTGCAAGCAAACAAGGCTAAGCAGTTGTTCAATATTGAAACCGAATGGAAAGTGGCGATTCGACCTGAATCTATCTATGTTAAGGAGCAAGGTCGACAGTATGGCGAGCATATCTCCGCGCCGAAAACGGGCACCATTCGCAACCACCAGCTCTTGGGTAACGTGATTCGCTACCAAGTGGACGTTGATGAGTGTGAATTAACGGTCGACCTACTTAACCGTTCTTCTGAACGATTGTTGGCCAATGGCAGTCAACTTGAACTCCTGTTTAACCTTAACGAAATTCAACCTGTGAGAGCCTAAGATGTTCAAACCTTTGTATGTATTTGATATGGATGAAACGCTGATCAATGCTGACGCAGCGATGCTTTGGAATGAGTTCTTGGTTGAAAAGGGCATTGCTACTGCGCCCAACTTTATTGAAGAAGATAAGCGCTTAATGGGCCTGTATTCGGAAGGCAAACTGAACATGGAAGATTACCTAGCGTTTTCCATGCAGCCTTTGGCCGATATGCCAACAGAGCAAGTCACCGCATTGGTGGAAGAGTGTGTTGAACAGCATATTTTGCCTAGACAGTTCAAGCAGTCGAAACCTTTGATTGAGCAGCTTGAGAATGATGATATCGACATGTTGATCATCTCTGCCAGCGTGACTTTCTTGGTGGAGGCGGTCGGTCGTAAGATTGGTATTGAGAATGCACTTGGTATCGATTTGATTGAAAACCAAGGCCGCTTCACGTCTCAGATCTCAGGTGTGCCAAGCTACCGTGAAGGCAAAGTCACCCGTTTAAAAGAGTGGTTAGACAATCAAGAAACTAACTACTCAGACATTCATTTTTATACGGATTCAATCAACGACTTACCTTTGTGCGAACACGCTGACTTTGCTTACTTGGTGAATCCATGCCCGCGTTTGAAAGCACTGGCTGATCAACCGAATTGGTCGATCCTCGACTGGGATTAAACAGAATCTTACCTTCGAATTAGGTTCGCTCTAGAACTCATCAAGCCGCTGACTACAGCGGCTTTTTTGCATCATCAGTCTAATGTTCGATTTATCACCTTAGCTGACAAAAGGATGAATGTAACAATTCAATAACATCTCTTGCTCTGCTGTAAATCAAACCACTATCTTTCAATCCCTTGATAGCTCTCACTTTATTGTCTTGATGGTTTGTGTGTAACAAATATTTTACAAATTGACAGGGTTTCATCGAAATTGCCTATTTTCCTCCACCCATTCCATTATCTCGGCTTGTGGGCCAAATTTAATTAAGGACAAAAATACACAACACAAAACCAATAGGTACAAGGAGAAAGTTCATGGTGGATACATACAACCCGCTTGGCACGGATGGATTCGAGTTTGTTGAATACACGGCCGTTGACCACAAGGGAATTGAGCAACTAAAAGCGCTGTTTGTGTCACTTGGTTTTGCTGAGATCGCCAAGCACCGCTCAAAAGAGGCTTGGCTGTATCGACAAGGTGACATCAACTTTATCGTCAATGAACAGCCTCACAGCCAAGCGGCAGCGTTCGCTAAAGTGCATGGGCCATCGGTCTGTGGCATGGCTTTTCGTGTCAACGAAGCAACAGCTGCAATGGAGCAAGCGTTCAAGGGCGGTGGTGAAGAGTACAAGACAGAAATAGGGCCGATGGAACTGAGCATTCCTGCCATTTACGGCATCGGTGAAAGCCTGCTCTATTTTGTGGATC
Source organism: Vibrio sp. Evd11 (assembly GCF_900382755.1). Taxonomy (NCBI): domain Bacteria; kingdom Pseudomonadati; phylum Pseudomonadota; class Gammaproteobacteria; order Vibrionales; family Vibrionaceae; genus Vibrio; species Vibrio sp. Evd11. Next base: position 55,385 of record NZ_OSDX01000003.1, on the reverse strand, counting down.
GTTATGGCAAGCAGAGCATCTATGACGTCGATTTCCGATTCTATGACGATGCGGAACAGCGCATGGCCGAAGCCAATGTTGGCTTGTATGAAATCGACCACCTCACGCACAACGTTAAGCAAGGCAATATGGATGTGTGGTCTGGGTTCTATGAGCGTCTTGGTAACTTCCGTGAGATTCGTTACTTCGACATTGAAGGCAAGCTGACAGGCCTTGTGAGCCGCGCCATGACCTCACCGTGTGGCAAAATCCGTATCCCTATCAATGAGTCTTCTGACGACAAATCACAAATCGAAGAGTTTATTCGCGAATACAACGGCGAAGGTATCCAACACATTGCACTCGCCACCGATGACATCTACAAAACCGTGAAGACTCTGCGTGATCGCGGCATGGACTTTATGCCAACCCCAGATACCTACTATGAGAAAGTTGACGATCGTGTGAAAGGCCACGGTGAAGACACTGATCTGCTGCGCGACCTGCGTGTTCTGATTGATGGCGCACCGACCAAAGACGGCATCTTGCTGCAAATTTTCACGCAGACGGTAATCGGGCCTGTGTTCTTTGAAATCATTCAGCGTAAAGGTAATGAAGGCTTTGGCGAAGGTAACTTCAAAGCGCTGTTTGAATCGATTGAAGAGGACCAGATTCGTCGAGGAGTATTAGACGATGCATAAATGGATCTCGTTTCCTCATCGGGAGGGGGTGTGTTCTAAGCAAGCGCACGCCGACTTCCCCGAAGAGGCAATCTATGAGCGAGAAGCCGGCCGAAGTGGTTTCTTCGGCCCTGCCGCTCATTTTCACCACCAACATGCCCCAACAGGTTGGTCGGAGTGGGAGGGCGATTTACGCCCTCGCGCTTTTGATTTTACGCTGGTGGAGAAAGCCAGCCAGATAACGCCTTGGGCGGTGCCTCATCTTTTGCACAATGCGGACTGCAAAATTCGTGTGTGGCGCATGGATGAGAAGATGGATTTCTTAGTGCGTAATTCCGATGGTGATGAGCTGCTGTTCATTCATCAAGGCAGCGCCGATCTCTATTGTGACTATGGTCATCTAGCGGTGAGTGAAGGGGATTACGTGATGATCCCGCGCTCGACCAACTGGCGCTTAGAGCCAAGCGAGCCGATGTTTATCTTGATGATTGAGAACACTGACGCGGCTTACTCCTTGCCAGAGAAAGGCATGGTCGGTAATCACGCGGTGTTTGATCCGGCGGTGCTCGACATCCCTTCTATCAATGATCAATTCCGCGCTCAGTATTCTGAAAACCAGACTCAGGTTCAGGTGAAGCGCCACGATAAAGTCAGCGTGATCACCTATCCGTTCAATCCATTGGATGCGATTGGTTGGCATGGCGACTTAGCGGTGGTGAAAGTGAATTGGCGCGATATCAGACCGCTGATGTCACATCGCTACCACTTGCCACCTTCTGCGCATACGACGTTTGTTGGCGCAGGCTTTGTGGTGTGCACCTTTGTACCACGCCCGATTGAGAGCGACCCAGGTGCATTGAAAGTGCCGTTCTACCACAACAATGATGACTACGACGAAGTGCTGTTCTATCACGCTGGTGACTTCTTCAGTCGCGACAATATTGAAGCGGGCATGGTGACTTTCCACCCCGCGGGTTTCACGCATGGGCCTCATCCAAAGGCTTTTAAAGCGGGTCAGGCGCATAAGAAGAAGTTCACCGACGAAGTGGCGGTGATGATTGATACTCGCCATGCACTGCAGTTCTCTGACGAACTCGATAGCGTTGAGAACAAAGAATATGTCTACAGTTGGCAAGAGAAGTAAGGGGCAACAAGGATGAAATTAGCAACCAAGAAAAATGGCACTCGCGACGGTCTATTGATGGTCGTAAGTAAAGATCTTAAACAATGTGTAGCTGCCACCGAAATCTTCCATGCGATGCATCTGGCGCCAACCATGCAGGTGGCTTTGGATAACTGGGATAGCGTGGCTTCTCAGTTAGAAGAGTTATACGCCTCGTTAAACAACGGGCATGTGACAGGCAGTGAAGTGTTTGCACCTCAGTATTGTGAATCACCTCTGCCACGCGCTTATCAATGGGCGGATGGCAGCGCGTATGTAAACCACGTTGAACTGGTGCGTAAAGCGCGTGGTGCTGAAATGCCAGAAAGCTTCTGGGTCGATCCATTAATGTATCAAGGCGGCTCAGACGCGTTTATCGGCCCTCGTGACAACATCGAATTTGCCAGCGACGAATGGGGCATCGATTTCGAAGGTGAGGTCGCGATTGTGACCGGTGACGTGCCCATGGGTGCAAGTGCTAAACAGGCGCACGAGTCGATTCGATTACTGATGTTGGTGAACGATGTGTCGCTGCGCGGCTTGATTCCGGCTGAGCTCGCGAAAGGCTTTGGCTTCTTCCAGTCTAAACCGTCTTCGGCGTTCTCTCCGGTTGCGGTAACACCTGATGAGCTTGGCGAACAATGGAAAGGCAGCAAGGTTCATCTACCGTTGATATCGACCTACAACGACCAGCCTTTTGGCTGTCCGAATGCTGGCGTAGATATGACTTTCAATTTTGCAGAGTTGGTCGTGCATGCTGCGAAAACTCGCCCACTATCTTCAGGTGCAATCATAGGCTCGGGCACGGTTTCCAATAAGCAAGGCACTGACCATGGCACCTCAATTGCCGAGGGCGGTGTGGGTTATTCATGCATTGCTGAAGTTCGTATGATTGAGACGATTCGCGATGGTAAACCTTCGACTCAATTTATGTCGTTTGGTGACTCTATCAAGCTTGAGATGTTCGATGCGGCAGGTGACTCGATTTTTGGCGCGATAGACCAAAAAGTGAGCCAGTATTGGGCGCTATAGTCCACATAATAGGATTTCTGTATGAGCGAGAGCATCGTGAACAAGAACATTTTACTTTACGGTTACTGGCGCTCGTCCGCAGCCTATCGGGTGCGTATTGGGTTGAACCTAAAGCAACTCAACTATGAGTCGAAATCGGTGCATTTGGTGCGTAATGGCGGCGAGCAGCATGATCCACAATATCGCGAGCTCAATGCCAGTGAATTAGTGCCTGTGCTGGTGGATGGTGAAGTTCAATTCAATCAGTCGCTGACGATTTTACAATACTTGGACGAAAGCTATTTGTGTGAGAGCAGCCCAGACACCTTGTTGATCCCTGAGCAATCACCACTGCGCTATCAAGCGTTGGCAATGGCTCAGGATATTGCGATGGAAATTCACCCTCTGAATAATCTGCGTGTGTTGCAGTATTTGGAGCGAGAATTGTTGTGCGAACAAGAGGCGAAAAGGGATTGGCTTCATCATTGGATGAGCCAAGGTTTCCATGCTTTAGAAGAGAAGCTGGCGAAGCACAGAAAAGCGCACGGCGACTCGGTGTATAGCCTTACGGATTCGCCTTGTATCGTCGATATTTGCTTAGTGCCGCAAGTGTATAATGCGCTGCGCTTTGGCGTTGATATGTCGCCTTATCCGTTGATTAATTCGATTGTCGAAGCGTGTAATCAGTTGCCCGCTTTTATTGATGCGATGCCGGATAGCCAACAGGACGCGATTTCATGATGTAAATATAAAGAAACAAATTTTAGCTGACTTATTTTAGATAATTTAGCACTCCCTATGTTGTGGAGATACTGTAAACATCAGGGTGCCAGATTTACACGCTTGGTCGCTGTTATTTTTACCATTTCAGTGTCGCTGTTCAGTGGTGTGCAAATCTTCCCAGGGTTTATTTTATTGTCGGGGTCAAAACGCCGCTTTCTTACGCATACCATTAATGGCCTGGATGTCTTGGGGTTCACGACAGACTTGATAACCTATTATATCACTGCGTCGGTGATCCATTTCTTTATCGATAATTGAAAGTAAGCGTTCAACTTGATCCTTAATATCATCACTCTGCCTGCTTGCGAACTCGACAAATTTCCTCCGTAATTTTTAACGCTCGCGATCCTATATCACTGTTTAACCATTTGTTTTGTTGAACAGCTCGGTATCGAGCGCCGAACCATCCGTCAATGCGGCTTTGAGTCCGAACACATGATCCTAGGTTTTGCTATATTGCTAAGAGCCTTGGCTTGATGCATCGGTATTAATCATCTCAACTAGTGTTGCGCGGTTGCTGGTCGATAGATCTGGCGAGAAGAAATAACCAAAAGGGCAAATGATGTCGTAGAGTTTGTCTTTGACTGTTCCTGTTTCCACTCTCACCCAGCCCTCCTGCTCGTTAATTTCTAACACTCGTTTCATGTAGCGAGCATCAGTATCAGCCTTGAAATCAAGCTGTTTAAGGGTGAAAAACCTGGATAACCATAGAGTCAGAGGAAGCCTTTAGCGGAAGTGCAGGAAGCATAATTTAGATCAGTGCCTGACGTTTGTCTTTTAAGGTTCGTGACCTGAATGCGGAGTTAAAAGCGGTAGAGGCACTTCGGGTTATCGACCAGAATCTTGCGAAACCGTGTCGTATCTTGCGTCCAGTGCCACAAAGTATCCATCAGCTGGCCATCGTTCGGCATCTCAGCATCAAAAAATGGGTGAGGCCAATCCGAACCCCAGACACATTGCTCTTCATTTGCTTTTAGCAAAGCTTGAGCAAACGGAGAAACGTCATTACAAGGCGGCGATTGAGGAGATAAACGATACGGTGCCGACAATTTTGTCCACACTTTCCCTTCGGCCTTAAGCTTCAATAAGGTTTGAAAACCAGGATGAGAAATAAGCTTGTTTGTTGGCATATGTCCAAGATGATCAATCACTACGGGCAAGGGTAAAGACCTTAATCGCTGATATAAGTCATCAAACTGCGAAACATCAATTAAGCATTGAAGGTGCCAGTGTCGCTCTGCAAGGCGAGCAGCTAAACGTTCAATATCACGCCACTCAATACCACCTTTAAACAGCAAATTCATCCGCACCCCACAAAATCCGGCTTCTTGTAGCTCATCCAGCGTTTGCTCGGAAACGTCCGTATCCACGACCGCGATGCCTTTGTAGTCGTAACCTTGCTGGCGTAAATATCGCAATGTATCAAGATGCAACTGGTTGTCATTGCCATACACACTCGGCTGAACCAGCACGCCATGACGGATGTTTAATTGCTGGTGCAAATGCAGGTACGCGCCGACGCTGGCATCAGGTGGCGTGTAGGTTCGCGTTTCACAGTACGGATAACGTGAAGAAAAAACGTGGGCGTGGCAATCAACCGCGCCTTCAGGAATCGCGATTGTTGGTTTATTTACAAATGGGTCAGACGCTTCACAAAATGGAATTATGCTCATCGAAAATCATCCTGTCAGAAAGGTAGAGGTGCCATCAACGAAAGCACCTCTTGAAGATTTAACTGAAGTTCTCACTCAGCCAGTTCGCGATCACGGCAGAGAACTGAATAAACTTAGGATCATCGTCCAACATCCACTCGGTGTGGCCACCTTCAGGCAGTAAGAATATAGATTTCGGCCCAGGGTATTTCGCGTACAGCGACTTTGCTTCGGTCACTGGGTGAAGGTCGTTTTCTTCACCGTGCGCAATTAAGATTGGCGCGTCTGCAAATCGCTCGTCCAGTAGAGCTTCCGGTTTGAAATTGATGAGAGAATCCGCAAAATCCAGATCAGATGTCACGCCGTAGCCCGGTGCTTTGACCAGTTCAGTGAATACATATTCTCGGCTGACTGGATCAAGCGGGTAGATTTCAAACGGATCAATCCCCTGCTTTTCTCCACCAAGAGCAAGACGTGTACGCTCTTCTAACATAAACTGACGAAACGTTTTCCAACCGTGCTCGCCACGTTGAGCAATCTGAACACGCACTGCATCATAAAAGCCGTTCATGGAGATAAGGCCATCAATCGCATCTTGGCAAACTCGGTAAGCATCAAGAATTAATCCACCCGCCATGCCCCAGCCAGCCAGTACGACTTTGCGCCCTTCCTCGTTAGCTCGCTGCTTCACAACCGCAACTGCATTGGCGATGTCACGTACTTGTTCATCCAGGATAACTCGCTCACGAATACCCTCAGATTCACCAAAGCCGCGGTAGTCAAATCCGAATACTGTAAAGCCCTTCACAGTTAAGGCTCTCGCGTAACGCTCTGGGTGAATATTTTTTTGCCCAGTAAAGCCTGAGCAGACAATAACGATCGGTAAGTCTGGGTTGTTAACGTTCTCGTCAGTAAAGAAAGCGCCATCAAGGCGTAGACCATCACTAATTACTGGGGCTTTTTGTTCAATCATAATTATCTCGTCCAAATGAATGTGTATGCTCGACAATGAACTCCTTGTCTTAAGTCACATCATGTTCGAATTTTGATAGCAATAATTTAATAATTGCGACATTCTTATAAAGAAATACGACATAGACGAACTACCTACTAGGTGACCACAGAGAATGAAAACGACAAACACGTATCGCATTGGTTTTTACCTTATTCCTGATTTCTCGATGCTCTCTTTTTCGGCGGTTATTGAGCCTCTTCGAATGGCTAATCGCCTCGCTGGTTGCGATTTGTATCAGTGGGACATTTATGGATTCGAAGATAAAGAAGTATCGGCCAGTAATGGCGTTTCATTCTCGCCAACACAGTCAATCAACAACATTGCCCATTTAGACTTGCTGCTAGTTGTAGCAGGTATTGGCGCCCACGTTGCTGCTGCGAGTGGCTCGGTGAATCAGTGGTTAAAACAGGCGCTTCGTCAAGGCATCGCCGTGGGCTCAACTTCAACAGGCAGCGTGTTGTTAGCAAAAGCTGGCCTGTTAAAAAACAAAACGTGTACCGTGCATTGGGAGTCCGCCAACAGCCTGGCAGAGGAGTTCCCAGACATTAACGTGACCAGTGAGTTGTACGAATTCGACCCACGCACACCAACTTGTTCGGGCGGCTTAGCTGGTTTGGATATGATGCTTCATTTAATTACAAACCAACATGGGAGCGACTTGGCGAATCAAGTGGCAGAGCAATGCATTCACCCTGCGATTCGACCAGCGCATGATAAACAGCGGATGTCGTTAATCCGTAAACACAACATCCGCCACCCGCGCCTGCTCGACGCTGTAGAGATCATGGAGGCCAACATGGAAGAGCCGCTAAAATGCTATGAAATTGGCGAACAAGTAGGATTATCGGTCAGGCAGATGGAAAGGTTATTTTTACAATACTTGCAAGACAAACCAGGCAATTACTACCTCCAATTGCGCTTAGAACGCGCTCAACATTTGTTGTTGCAAACCATGCTGTCCATCACCCAAATCAGCACCGCTTGTGGGTTCAGTTCTACATCGTATTTTGCGCGCTGCTACAAAAAACGCTATGAAAAAACGCCGCGTGAAGAGCGACGTTTAGCTTAAGATTGAGTAAGAGAAAAGAAGTTCGATCTCTTCGATCTCATAGTGACGTGCCAGGCGATTTGTCAGACAAAGTACCTTGGTAAAGCAATGATAGCCATGCAAGTACCTGCTCTTTACTGGCTTTATCGAGTTGCAAACACCCTTCTTCTATTGCTGACACGCGTGAAGCGAACAGTTCTTTCTCTGCCAAAGTGCGAAACTTACCTCGCATCTCGTCTCGACTGAGAGGATTTTCAGGATTACCTCGCGCAATACAGGGAGGCGAAGTCAGTTTGTCGCCATTTTTCAACGTCACCACGACATGCGCCCAGCGTTCGGCTGGAAACTTATCATTGTAAGCGGGCTCTTCAATTAACTTTATCCGCTCCTTAAGTGCCAAGCGAGCAGGATCTTTCAGTCCTTTGGTAACTGCGCCTACCGTGACCGTATTATCCATGACCGCACTAGCGACTGAAAATGGCAAACTGTACTGAGCCTGCTCGGTTGTATCTGGGCGCTTGGTATGCAGGCACACCGCCTGATGAAAGCTATGAACTTCGATAAGTTCAATCTCATCAGGTTCTAGTTTATTTTCTTGTTGCAGCGTTCTCACTGCTTCAACCCTGGGGTTGAGCCCAACGACAAACCGGATACGGTTTAAAGTATTGCTCCAGAATATACCAGCGCTGCCCTAAATCTGCCCACAAAGCGTGAGTTTGCTGGCCCTGCAGAGTCACGGATCCAACCAGAGCCGTCTTTGAGCATGGTTGGATGTTCAATACAACGCATCATTTGACTGCGCGGACCATAAAACTCGGCAATGCCGAGCGCGTGCTCTGTTTATACCTCCGTTAAGCCTTTTCTTCTTGCAGACACCGCAGCGACGCCAACATGGCCTTTCGTCAGGACTTGGCCGTCGTGCGTGTCCATACTATCAATCAACATGCCGCCATATAGAGTCGCCCCACAACCACTGGCCGTGTGATCAGAAAACAGCATCGGCGTATCACCGGCAAACTGTTTCTGCGCGAGTTTGGCTACCATGTTTTGCAGCTGCGTCGCTTTACCAGCTGCGGCGACACCTAACAGATCCAAGACGCAATATTTCGCTTGTTCAATAACGTAAGCTGGAAGGTGTTCAAAGGTTAATTCGTGAATAAATCGATGAATAGATTGCATCGTCTACTGTTCCAGTTTTAGCGTTTTGCCTTCGACAATAGCCTTGTGATCAATGGTGTATTGCTGTCTCGCATGGTAGTCAGCTCGAATCTGGCTTTATCAATATCGCCCAATAACAAGGTTGCAGTTATCAAGGTTTCACCGCCTTCTGCCTACGCCAATAGCTCGCCCGTTGGATACAAAATACAGCTTCCCCCAAAACCACGCTTTGCCCTCTGGCCCGTAACGATTGGCCATCAAAACTGGGGTTCCGTAGAGTACCGCATAAAACTTAACGTTAACCAGCCAATTGTCTTCATTAGAAAAGTCTTTACTGGCAATACTGTTGGCCGAGTTAATCGGCGCGAGAAAAATTTCAGGCTTATCGAGTAGCGCGCAATGAAACAAAGGTGGATTCCACAAATCAGCACAAGTTAAAACCAAACCATCGCGTTTCAGTGCTCTCCCGAGGTGGCCTGTTCAATAAAGCCGACAACCACGGACATCTGCAGCGCAAGTTGTGCAAGCTCTTTAAGCCACGTATCACCATCACGCTTCATGGTGCCTTCATGCACAGAGGATTTGAGCTGGTATCCGGTCAAGGATAGCTCAGGAAACAGCAATAGCTGTGATCCCTAAGGCCACAGCTTGCTTTATTCTGTGGATACAGAAAACTACGGGTTTACCTGTGGATGAATGGCAGTACCCCGGGCATGCCCGGGGGGATCTTCGTAATCCTGATGAGTATTCAGACTGGCATTCACATCGCCTAACTGGGCGTTGATTTAGACCACACTGACTTTTAGGGGAGTTATGGTATTATCCCAAGTTATGCTCAGATAGGAACTGGCTAGCGACTTCTGAAATTGAACGTCGCTCCACATCAACTTGTTGATTCAACATCGACATCGTATCGCCATCGATCGCCGCAGAAAGCGCGTTCATTTGCTCGGCAAGCTCAGGGTTCGCATCTAACGTTTCTTGGCGAACCACAGGTGTGATCGCGTAATCAGGGAAGAATTGTTTGTCATCCTTTAAAACGGTAAAATCGAATGCTTTGATACGACCATCTGTTGCAAATACTAGCGCAGCATCGACTTCTTTACCTTTCAGCGCATCATAAGTTAACCCCGTATCCATACGTTTCACTTGTTCTCGTGAAGCTTTAAATTTGTAGGCTTTCTGTAAAGGTCGGAAGCCATCTTTTCGTGCATAAAACTCCGCATTCAAAGCAATGGTCATTGGCGGCTCTGACTCTTGGCGCATTTGCTCGGCAAAGTCAGATAGGGTTGAGATGCCACGTTGTTTCGCATCGTCACTGCGCATAGCGAGCGCGTAGGTATTGTTCGCTTTTGAAGGGTTAAGCCAAACTAGGCCTTTCTTTGCATCCAGTTCCTTAACGCGTTGATACACTTGCTCTGCTGGGAGCTTGTCTTTGACTTTATTGTAAATGATTAGTGATGTGCCCGTGTATTCCCAATAAAGATCGATCTGGCCGTTTTCTTGCGCTTTACGCAAAACTGCACTGCCCATGCCTGAACGCTTATCAACGTCGTAGCCTTTTTGGGTTAAATATTGAGACGTGATCTCCGTTAAAAGCTGTTGTTCTGTAAAGTTTTTACCACCTACGACGATTTCCGCAGATGCGTGAAAACTTGAAAGCAGTACACCAACGGCCAGCAAGCGGCGAGTAATTTGCTTCAACATGTTTGACTCCTGTCTGTGTTCAATTTTTGGATTGTTATTGTCTAGCTCTAATAGGGTTACAGCCTTTAGGTACAGTGACATAGGAAACGGCTCCTACCACACTGTCGATAGCGATAGCCAACATCGCTGTAGGAATAGCGCCTGCTAGCATCATGATGGGTTCATCCAGATCAATACCGGTAAAAATGAGCTCCCCTAACCCACCGCCACCAATTAAGAAGGCCAGTGGCACGGTACCCACGTTGACAGCTAAAGCCGTGCGGATACCGGCAAAAATGACGAACAGCGCATTAGGAATTTCAACCTGAAACAACATTTGTAACTCGGTCATACCAATGCCTGATGCCGCTTCTTTTAAATGAGCGGGCACTTCTTTCAGTCCAATGTAGGTGTTTCTGACAATCGGCAATAACGAGGCAATCGTCAGCCCAAATACCGCTGGTACGGTGCCAATGCCAAGAAAGCTCATTGCCAGCGCGAGAATGGCTAAAGTAGGAATCGTGGTCCCCACATTCAAAACCTGCATCGCCGATTCTGCGACTTTCTGAAAACGAGGACGGCTAAGCAATACGCCGACGGGAATCGCGATTAGGATCGCCAATCCACCAGACAGCAGCACCAGTTCAATGTGCTGAACCGTCAAATAAACAATGTCTTCTTGGTAGTAAAGAAAATCATCGATCGTACCCGCGCCTTGTAAATAAATACCCAACGCAAAGACACACGCCAATAAAACGAAATAGTAGGTTTGTTTTAACTGATTGGTCACGATGCCTCCTTAGCCTGATACAATGGCTGCAGCTGACTAGGAGAGGTATCGCGCTGATAAGTTGCGCCTAGATAATGGGTAATGCCGCGCTGTGTGACTTCGCCCACTACGCGGCCATTCTCGTCAACACACGGCATCCAAACAATGTCGTGCGTGAACATCTTCGACGCCACTTTACGCAGATCATCCGTGGTTCGGGCGATTGTTTTCAGACCGACATAATGTTCGCCGCAGTACCCCTTCGTATTGATTGCGGTAGCTTTGGGCACATAACCGATAGGTTGGTGTTGGTCATTCACTAATATCACGGCATCGCGATATCCATACGCGTCAATTTTGGTTAGAGCGTCGGCAAGCGTATCGTTAGGTTTAACGTACGCAAAGGTGGTCTGCATGACGGACTCAGCTGTAACTAAACGAAGACGTTTAAGCGCGCGGTCATCTCCGACAAAGTTTTTCACGAAATCATCTTTCGGGTGTGCAAGCAAATCGTCAGGCGTATCGTACTGAACTAGGTGACCATTACGGAAAATCGCTATTCTATCGGCCATTTTGACCGCTTCATCAATGTCATGACTGACAAACATGATGGTCTTGTTGAGCTCTTGCTGCATTTTAAGGAACTCATCCTGGATTACTTCACGGTTGATCGGGTCAATCGCACCAAAAGGTTCATCCATCAGCATGACGGGAGGATCCGCCGCTAGCGCTCGGGCAACACCAATTCGTTGCTGCTGTCCGCCAGACAACTCATTTGGATAACGATTAAGGAAGACACTGGGATCAAGAGCCACCATCTCCAATAGCTCTTTTGCACGCGTCATGTACCTTGCCTTATCCCATCCTAATAACTTGGGAACCACCACGATGTTTTCGCCGATCGTCATGTTGGGAAATAAACCAATTTGCTGAATAACATAACCGATGTTACGGCGCAGAGTAACCGTATCCATCCCGGAGGTATCTTCACCACCAAGATAGATCTTGCCCGATGTCGCGGGAATAATTCGGTTGACCATTTTCAGCGTGGTGGTTTTGCCACAACCGGATGGGCCAAGTAACACACAAATTTCACCACTGGGAACTTCCATCTCAATGTGATCTGCGGCAGTCACCGGGCCATTAGGCGTTTCAAAAATTTTGGTTAGCTTGTCAATTTTGATCATTTGAATGTCCCTATTATTTATCCTTTATCGAGCTGCGGTCAGGCCCGGTGGCGTTAATCTTTTTTGTAGTCGAATCAATCCGTAATCCGCGATAATAGCCAGAAGGCTGACGGCTATGGCACCCACGATCAGTTGTCGAGGATCACTTTGCGAGATGCCACGGCTGATAAACACGCCTAGCCCTCCCGCTCCGATATATGCGGCGATCGCCATAACGCCAATATTCATTACTACGGCCGTTCTCACCCCCGCCATAATCACCGGAATCGCCAATGGAATTTCCACCATTTTCAAACGCTGAAAAGGCGTCATCCCGATGCCGCGAGCAGCCTCTCTGAGTGACGGTTCTACGTTATGAATGGCGGTATAAGTGTTGCGAATAATAGGCAACTGAGAATAAAGCAGCACGGTAATTACGGCGGGCACGTAACCAATCCCATGACCAATGGTCGATAAGAGAGGAATCATCAAACCAAACAGTGCGATTGAAGGAATGGTGATAATGATGGACGCTACGTAAAGCACCCCTTTCGCAACACGCTCATTTTGTGTGATAAGAATGCCGATAGGTACGCCAGTTAAGATAGCAAGCCCAACAGCCAGAGCGACCAAAGAGATGTGTTCCATTGTAAGCGTACCTAGTAGCGCTAAGTTATCTATGGTGAAATTTAGTAAGTCCAAGTAGGTCTCCCCCAACGGTGATTCTCAACTAAGCCAACAAGTAGTTAAGTTACATCACAATTCATTAACACAGTTGTAAAATGCCGACACCTTAAGATAGAAATACGAAATATTAATAATTAAACTTGGCTTTGTTTATCAAATCAGTGTCAAGTGGAATGAGCTCAATGCCCGTTCAACTTGAAAATTTAGGTTTCGGTAGTTGAAAATTATCCGTAATTCGAGATACCAGCGAGCCTAATGCAACTTTCGGATCTGATGACTTTTTGAGCTGACTTTTGTAGCACTTTGTGGGGAATTTATATAAGGCATAGGCTTTGATGTATAGCTAGCCAATATGAAAAGCCTATCACGCAGTAGAAATGAACCAAAAGCGAGTTAGGCGGTGAACCCTTGCAAGTTGGACAATAAAAACGCCTCATGGTTTTTGAGCATTAAACTGAAACGACACGCTTTATCTCGTCCAAAATCTTGGCGTTAGCAATCGCCCCGAGGTTTTCTACATCCTTGCCATTTACTACCTGTTTCACAGCCAGCTCCACCAGTTTGCCAGAGCGTGTTTTTGGTACCTCACTGATAGTAAAAATTTGGCTCGGCACATGCCTTGGTGAACAAGATGACTTGAGCTTGCTTTTGATGGCAGTCAATAGCGTTTCATCTAGATCCACACCTTGTTGTAACTGAATAAACAGCCATATCTGCTCATTACGATCGATGTCTTTACCGACTGCGATGGAATCGATGATGCCCTCTATGGTGTTCACTTGCTGGTAGATCTCTGCAGTACCAATTCGCACGCCACCGGGGTTAAGTGTGGTGTCGCCTCGACCGTAGAACAGATAGCCACCATGTACGCTCTGGGCGATTTCGTCACCGTGATGCCATACATTATCGAACCTGTCCCAATAGGTGTTGTGGTAGCGCTCTCCGCTGTCATTCCAGAAGCCAACAGGGAAGTTGGGGAGGGAATTTGCACACACCAGTTCGCCACGTTCGTGATTTACCTTATGACCCGACGAATTGAACACCTTGATGTCGACTCCGAGCCCTGCCTGTTGGCACTCACCTCGATAAACAGGTGAGATAGGGTTACCCAATACAAAGCAGCCACAAATATCCGTACCGCCAGAAATGGACGCTAAATGCAGATCTTGCTTGATGTGTTTGTAGACATAATCGAACTGCTCTGGGTAGAGCACTGAACCCGTCGAGCACAGTGTTCTTAATTGAGGCAGAGAGTGGCTGTCGATCGGTGAGAGTTCGGCTTTCTCAATCGCTTCTAGGTACTTGGCTGAGGTACCAAACAGCGACACATTCGCGCGCTGTGCCAAGTCCCAGAGTACATTGGGTTGTGGGTAAACTGGGCTACCATCAAAGATAACCAAACAAGCACCGCTCGCGAGCGCAGAGACGTGCCAGTTCCACATCATCCAACCACAAGTGGTGTAGTAGAACACGCGATCTCTTGGTTTAATATCGCAATGAAGTTGATGCTCTTTTAGGTGGTTGATGGTGGTGCCGCCAACAGAATGTACAATACACTTTGGCTTTCCGGTGGTACCGGAGGAATAGAGCACGAACAACGGTTTATTGAAGCCGACACGAGTAAATCGAAGAGGTTTTGGCTGATAGTGATGAATGATGCTGTGCCAGCTTTGCAGTGACAGGTCATGCTCGAAATCATTCTTTTTTAAATAGCCGATCTGACACACCTGTTTTAGCTCACCGAGATGCTCAATGATGGCGCTGTTCTTGTCCGCCATATCGAATGTTTTACCATTGAAGGTGTAACCATCGCAGGTGAACAACACCTTAGGTTTCACTTGGCCAAATCGCTCAATCACACTCTCGACGCCAAAGTCAGGCGAGGTTGATGTCCAAATCGCCCCCAAGCTGGTGGTTGCCAACATCGCGACCACGGTTTGCGGCAGATAAGGGGTATAAGCGGCGACTACATCGCCTTGTTTTACGCCATAATTTACGAGCCATTGTTGAACGTTAGAGACTTCTTCACACAGGGTTTTCCATGTATAACTCTGCTGCTCGCCACGCTCATTCTCAAACCAAATCGCAAGCTCATCAGACATGGTGTGCGCCAAACGCAGCAAGCTCTCGGCGTAGTTTACTTGCGCATTCGGAAACCACACCGCATCACGATTCGATTTAGGCTGCTGCCAGCGGCTCTCACCTTGAGCTCTAATGCTCTCTCTTTGTGCGTTATCAATACCACCTTGCGAGCCAACCATGCCACAAAACTGCCACACGTTTTGCCAAAACGACTCCGGCTGATCCACAGACCATTGATGGAGTTCGGCATAGCTTTGTATGCCCGTATCTCGGTTTAGTCCAGACAGATTAAGGTTGTCGATAAATTGGGATAAGTTGGTATCAGCGATACGTTGCTCGCTAGGCTGCCAAACTGACTCATTGCTTTCGTGCATTCCTTTACCTTTAACAAAAAGTTAACTTTTTCAGTCTGGTATTTAAGATTTACAAAGTCAAAAGATCAGCAAAATAAGGGATTACCGGAATTGTGTAAATAAAATGTTACACAGCCGCCTATTTCGAAACATCGCGCAAATTGGCGGATATAAGGAGTGGAGATAGGCTTAAAGTGAGACATTCAAAAGGAGGTGTGTAATGACTCAATATCATTCTAAGCCCGTGAGCCAAGAGGGATGGGTTGAGTGGAGCCTCGAAGAAGACGCCATTTGGCACGACTTAGTGAAAAGGCAACTGGACGTCATTAATGACCGCGCATGTGATGCCTATTTGCACGGTTTGACCCTGCTGGATCTACCATTAGACAGAGTCCCCCAGCTTCCAGAGATAAATAAAGTGCTAATGGAAACAACAGGTTGGCAAGTTCAACCCGTGCCTGCATTGATCGATTTCGACCGTTTCTTTGACTTGCTTGCCAATAAGATATTCCCTGTTGCGACATTTCTGAGAACGCGAGATGAGTTCGATTACTTACAAGAACCTGATTTCTTTCATGAAATTTTCGGCCACTGTGCCATGCTCACCAATGCCGATTTCGCGGCTTTCACTGAGCATTATGGGAAACTAGGCCAAGCTGCTACATCTAAACAGCGCGCTTATCTTGCCCGTTTGTATTGGTTTACGGTTGAGTTCGGTTTAGTAAAAGAGGGGCAAAAACTGAAAATTTATGGTGGTGGCATTCTCTCTTCTCCGGCAGAAACCAATTATGCGCTGGAAGGGGATTTGGCCGTTCGTGAGCGTTTTGATTTACAAACGGTGCTAAGAACTCCTTACCGTATCGACATCATGCAACCGAAATATTATGTGATTAATGACTTGGCTGAGCTATTTCAAATCAGCCAAGAAAACCTATTACAGCAAGCTGATCTCGCGATTGATGAGGGGCTACTACCACCACTTTTTAAACCAAAGGAACCGACACATGTTGAATGAACTAAAATGCGAAGCCTGCAGTATCGATGCGATTGCCCTGAGTAAAGATGAGCAGCGGTCTCTTTTGTTGGAGTTGTCTGACTGGCAAACCATCGAAAGAGACGGCATTCCACAGCTTGAGAAGGTGTACAAATTTAAAAACTACAAGCAAGCATGGGCATTTAGCAATAAAGTGTCAGAGTTGGCCGAAGAAGAGTTCCACCATCCTTCGATCTTACTCGAGTGGGGCAAAGTCACCGTCACTTGGTGGAGCCACTCAATCAAAGGCCTGCACAAAAATGACTTCATCTGCGCCTCCCGTTGTGATGTGTTCGCGGTGAGTGAGTAGTTTTTTTGGCTGGAGAAGTACCTCTCCAGCCTCAATGATTCGAATATCTCATTATTCGGCTCATTTGGTGAGTCGAATAAGTGATACTTTCTCATCAAGGTGCACAAGTTCTCTTAAAGTCGCTTGACCTGCATCAGCACTTGCTTGGTTTCTTGTCTCATAAACCCTTTCTGTTACTCATAGTATTGGTTTTATGAGGCTGCTCTATGATATATTTCTCGGCCAAGTGTATTACAGACGAAGGCTAATAATGTCTATCAACCTTTCACTCCTTTCACCCAGTGAGAAAAATAAAATCGAACTGGATAAGCAAGCATCGTTTCTTGTATGGAAACTGAAGCAAGCAAAATGTGGCCCTGAAGTCATTGTTGAAGAAGCAATGAAGCTAGGTGACCCAGAAGAAAAGGCTTGGTTTGAACAGTCTGTAGAAAAATACAAACGGGTAATGGGTGTCGCATAAACGCAGACAAACCTTGCCCAGCAGTGCTGTAGAATTGAAATGACACAGTAATTTGCTAGAATTTGCACCGTTAATTGAATCAGAGAGAAGATCCCGATGGGAAGAAGTTTTGAAGTGCGCAAGGCCTCAATGGCGAAAACTGCAGGCGCAAAAATTAAAGTTTATTCTAAATACGGTAAAGAGATTTACGTACTGGCTAAGAACGGCAGCTCTGACCCAGACATGAACCTACCTCTTAAGCACCTGATTGCTAAAGCGAAGAAAGACCAAGTACCAGCTCACGTTATCGAAAAAGCGATCGATAAAGCGAACGGCGGCGGCGGTGAAGACTTCCAACCAGCTCGTTACGAAGGTTTTGGCCCTGGTGGCACAAGCGTAATCGTTGACTGTTTAACTGACAACGGCAACCGTACTTTCCAAGACGTTCGCCAATGTTTCGTTAAAACTGGCGCGAAAATCGGTGTCGAAGGTACTGTTTCTCACATGTTCGCTCACCAAGCTGTATTCCAGTTCAAAGGTGAAGATGACGAGATCATCCTAGAAACACTAATGATGGACGACGTAGACGTAACAGATGTAGAGCTAGAAGATGGTGTAATCACTGTATTCGCTCCAACAACTGAGTTCTTCAAAACGAAGACTGCACTAACTAACGCGTTCCCTGAGCTAGTTCTAGATGTTGAGGAAATCACTTTCGTTCCTCAAACTATGACGCCAGTAGCGGAAGAAGACTCTGAGAAGTTCCAGAAGTTCCTAGACCTTCTTGATGACTGTGATGACGTTCAGCAGGTTTACCACAACGCTGAGCTTTAATTATCTTTCTATTGTGTGATAGTAAAAGAGGGCATTGAATGCCCTTTTTTATTATTAACTTTTTAAAACTATACCCGCTCAACTTGAAGATGCAGGTTTCAAAATTTGAAATTTATCCGTAATTCTGGATACCAGTGAGCCTGCAACGTTTGGCAGCGTCACATTGAAAAATTCATTAATAGCTGTTGTAAATTCAACCTTCGAGGAGAAGTAGATATTGTTCCTCGTATACTCATTCATCACTTTCCATAACGGCTCTATTGGATTTAAATTTGGACTGTAAGGCGGTAAGTAATGAAGCTCGATATTGAGTACTTTTGCCGCATTTCTGACTGATAATAGGCGGCGCCATCAAGTATTAGGTGTACTTTTTGCTCCAACGGGTAATGCTCCTTCTTGAGCTCCCAGAAGAAGCGAACGATGCTCTCGCTGTTTATCGTGTCATACGAGTCTGTCACGGTTACGCCAATATTTTGAAGCGGTAACGCACCTATAATATTAAGACGAGTTCGACTGCCTGTTGTCTCAATCACTTTGTCTTGGCCTTTTCGTATCCAGCCATAACTAAGTTTTGTTGACTGCGTAGGATGAACGGCATCCATGAATAACACAGGGTCTTCGCTGTTTTTTAGCGTCTCGTTGTAATGTTCGATAAAGGCTTGCTGCATCTCTGGATCAAACTTATGCGGCACACCTTTCGGCTTGTTATAGGAAAAGCCATGATGATGTAGCCACTTGTTCATTCCTGCCACGGTATAACGGATACCAAACTCAGCTTGTACATAAGCGACAATTTGGTGGGTATGAAAGTACGTTTGCTCAACCAGATGTTCGATAAGTTGCATGGTTTGCCCAGCAGAAAGTCGGCTTTGGCTGCCACCATTTTCAGGCTTAATTTTTTCAGAAAGAACATAATCACTGAGATGACGAGCAACGGTCGATTCGTGAATACGAAGAGCTTGAGAAATCATAGTCTGAGTCCAACCTTCAGAAGCCAGCAAAACAGCCTTAATACGGTCACGCACTCGACCATCACGAGTTGAATCGTGCTTCTCTTCGAGTTGTTGTTTCTGTTGAGGAGTCAGTATTATTTCATGGTGTGTAGCATGATCCTGATTTTCTGAGAAATAAAGCATCTTCAATGATCACGGGTATTGTTAGGTTTTTTTATTGATCTTCCGAAAATTAACCGAATTCAGGTGATCTATTAAACTTGAAAATAGCTCCATAAAAGCGATTCTTATTCATTGTATTCAATAGAGTGTTGATTCAGTAATTAAAACTATTCTTTACAGATAGTTAATGGTCAGCTGGTGGCTTTTAATTTGGATGTTTTTTACCTATATTGAGATTGAACACCATCTTTTTGTAGATTAATAAATAAAATAATCTAAATTATTTTAGTTCCATCTATTTATCCGAATTATCCAGTCATAATAACTAGGAAATAGTGACATCAGCTTGACTTAATGGCTTGTTAATTAATATTTTTATCATAAAAACTTCGCTTTATAGTACTTAGAATAAAAATATTCATAGCATGGGTATTATTATAAGATTAGGAAGATCATTACTACCTTTGGCTATCATATTACAAGCTACTTAGCAATTTCTATATGTGAAATATGAAATTGTTTTTTATGGAATGTTCAGTTTATTCTCTTGGTGGTATTTTCCGGCTATTGGGTTCCTCCTGTCTCCATAAAACCTGTCACTATTAAGTAAGGTTATATGCCTACTCGCAGCACCCGACCTGTTAAATTTAAACATGATAAATATAAGGTTGGTAAACATGGCAAATTTGCATAATACGAAAAAAGAGGGTATTGGAATATTTGCCCTCGCAATGCTGAACATCGTTGCGGTGGTCAGTTTAAGGGGGCTTCCTGCCGAAGCTGAGTATGGTCTCAGTTCCATTTTCTACTATATTTTTGCAGCAATCGTTTTTCTCATTCCTGTCTCTCTTGTTGCGGCTGAGCTCGCCACGGGGTGGTCAGAAAAAGGCGGTATTTTCCGTTGGGTAGGCGAAGCATTTGGCCCTCGTTTTGCTCTCGTGGCCATGTTTATGCTGTGGATTGAAGTAACGGTTTGGTTTCCCACAGCATTAACATTTGGTTCCGTTTCACTTGCTTTTGTTGGCCCCGACCAAACATGGGATCAAGCATTGGCACAAAACAAATTTTTTGTTCTCGGTATTGTGTTGGCCATTTATTGGGTTGCAACCTATATCGCTTTACGTGGTACGGAGGCATTCTCCAAAGTCGCGAAATGGGGCGGTCTAATTGGTACGGTGATTCCTGGGCTTGTGTTGATTGTTTTGGGTTTTTCGTATTTATTATTCTCAGGCCAATCACCTCAAGTAGAATTATCGTGGAGCCAGGTGATCCCTGATTTCTCCAACTTCAATAATGTGGTTCTTGCAGCAAGTATCTTCCTGTTTTATGCCGGTATGGAAATGAACGCATTACACGTAAAAGAAGTGGACAACGCTGCACGCAATTATCCCTTAGCCATCATGATTGCAGCCATTGGTACCGTAAGTGTTTTCGTTCTAGGCACTCTAGCCATTGCTTTTGTGATCCCGCAACAAGACATCAGCTTAACGCAAAGCTTACTTGTCGCTTACAACAAAATGTTTGCGTGGGCAGGTATCAGTTGGGCATCACCTATTATGGCCGCTTGTTTGGCTCTGGGCGTATTAGCAATGGTTGTTGGTTGGGTCGCTGGCCCGTCTTCAGGTTTACTTGTTGTTGCTAAAGGGGGGTATCTCCCACGTTTTTGGCAACAAACCAACCAGCATGGTATGGCGACACATATCATGATGGCACAAGCATTGTTGGTAACAATGATTTCAACCGTCTTTGTTGTATTACCGTCAGTACAGGCGGCATATCAGATCTTAAGCCAGTTAACGGTAGTTCTTTACCTCATCATGTATCTGTTGATGTTCGCAGCGGCAATCCATCTACGTTACACCCAGCCTAATCGTCCACGCCCTTATAAAATTCCGGGTGGCAATGTTGGGATGTGGCTCATCGCTGGTCTCGGTTTTATCGGATCATTGATTGCATTTGTCTTCTCATTCATTCCGCCAAGTCAAATTTCAGTGGGTAGCCCTGAAGCGTATATTGGTATCCTTGTTGTGTTAACGGGGATGTTCGTTACCGTGCCATTTGTTATTTACAAAGTGCGCAAACCACATTGGCGTGACCCCGCAGTGACAGATTTCGCTCCGTTTACATGGGAGATTGAAGATATCCACCCTGGGGTGATCAATACATCTGACAAAGTTACGCATACATTGAACTCATAGGGTAGGATTTCTAATGTCAAAAGGTGATACCTCTATATGTAGCAATGAGCTAGCTGCAGCTATGCAGAAAGCGTTGGAAAGTAATATTAATAACGATGAGGGTCAAAATGCCGATTACATCCCATGTTTGGCCTTAGTACCTCCGCAATTGACGGGCTTGGCTTTTGTCTCGGTCACTGGTGATGTCATTCAGTTGCAAGATGCGGAGTACCCATTTGCGATTGAATCTATCTCCAAAATTATGACATTGGGCTTAGTCCTGGAACAGTCCGGTGCCGATGAACTGCATCGTAAAATTGGTGCAGAACCAACAGGTATGCCTTTTAACTCTGTTTTGGCTCTGGAGCTACATCAAGGTAAGCCACTTACGCCATTAGTTAACGCGGGTGCGATTGCAACGGTGAGCATGGTAAAAGCTAATGACGCACAAGATCGTTGGCAGAAAATCTTGGCGTTTCAATCTGCCTTAGCCAATAGCGATATAGTGCTTTCTGAAGAAGTGAACCAATCTGAGCAAACCACCAATGTACATAACCGCGCTATTGCATTATTACTTGAGTCGTCTGACTGTATTTACTCTGATTCGATGCAAGCGTGTGATGTTTACACTCGCCAATGTTCAACCTTATTTAATACAGTTGAGCTAGCAACCGTTGGTGCCACCTTGGCAAATGGTGGTAAAAATCCACGCTCAAAACATGTCATTATCTCGCCAGAAAACATCCCTCATATCTTGGCTGAAATGACGATGGAAGGGTTGTACGATACGTCCGGTGATTGGGCGTATGACGTTGGTCTTCCGGGGAAAAGTGGTGTAGGTGGTGGTTTGGTTGTCGTGATTCCTAATGTAGGCGCATTAGCGGCATTTTCACCACGCTTAGATCAATATGGAAACAGTGTGCGTGGTCAACAAATGATCAAACAAATTGCTCAAACTATGGGTTGGAATTTGTTTAGTAGTCAGCAACGTTAAAGTAGGAAAAAAATATGGCACTTCATCATGTAAAACAAAACAATGATCCCATTTTTGGCTCAGAAAATATCCATCGTGTTGCGGCTGCTCAAAAGCTGCCACAGCAAGAACAATCACCAACCGTGATCTACCAGATGATCCGTGATGAGCTTTACCTAGACGGTAATGCTCGACAAAATTTAGCGACTTTTTGCCAAACATGGCAAGAAGATGAAGTTCACAAGTTAATGGACCTCTCTATCGACAAAAATATGATTGATAAAGATGAATATCCTCAATCGGCAGAAATCGAAGGTCGTTGTGTACACATGCTGGCTGATTTATGGAATGCGCCAGATGCCAGTACTGCGGTTGGAACTTCTACTACGGGGTCAAGTGAAGCCTGTATGTTGGGAGGTTTGGCAGCATTATGGCGTTGGCGTGATAGACGTCGTGAACAAGGTTTATCAATCGAAAAGCCCAATATGGTTTGTGGACCTGTGCAAGTTTGTTGGGAAAAATTTGCTCGCTATTGGGATATAGAAATTCGTCAGATGGATATGGAGGAAAACCATTACTTCATGCAGCCAGAAGACATGTTAAATATGGTCGATGAAAACACAATTATGGTGGTTTCTACCTTTGGGCAAACATTTACAGGTCTTTACGAAACGGTAAAACCCTTATCAGATGCTTTAGATACTTATGAGCGTGAAAGTGGTGTTTCGATTGATATTCATGTTGATGGTGCCAGTGGTGCAATGTTAGCGCCTTTCTGTGCGACAGAAATTGATGCGTGGGATTTTCGCTTAGATCGTGTGAAATCAATCAGTACCTCTGGTCATAAATTTGGCCTATCACCTTTGGGCGTAGGTTGGGTCATATGGCGCACTAGTGAAGATTTACCGGAAGGTTTGGTGTTCCATGTTAATTATTTAGGTGGTGATATGCCGACCTTCGCGTTGAACTTCTCTCGTCCTGCCGGTCAAATCATCGCGCAGTATTATAACTTCCTTCGTTTAGGTTATGAGGGGTATCGACGTATCCATTCTGCGAGCTACGATGTGTGTGACTATTTAGTAGAGGAGCTCAGTAAGTTCGACTTGTTTGAATTTTTATTCGATGGTAACCGTGAAAAAGGCATTCCGGCTATCGCGTGGCGTTTAAAACCGGGAGTTAAGGTAGATTACACTCTCTATGACTTAGCTGATCGTCTGCGCACGCGCGGTTGGTTAGTGCCTGCGTACAGCTTGCCTGCTCATATTGAGAGTATGGTTATACAGCGTATTTTGGCAAAACAAGGTTTGACCATTGACTTAGCGAACTTATTGATTGCAGATTTCAAAAGGTCAATTGAATTTTTGGAGAAAAATGGTTCCACTAATTGCAGTGCGAAAGATTCTAGTTCATTTGATCACAGTGGTCATTAAACCAAATTATCGACAATTCGATATTAGGTGAAGCAATACATGTATTAAAGGCTAATCGTAATCTCAGTTAGCCTTTATTCTCTTTAAGCCAATGAAATTCACGAGCTAGAGTTGTATGTTTGTCCACATAACTGAAATTATTTGTATTTGTGCCTTTGCGCTCAGCGCAGTATTAAGTGAAGCCAACAAAGGGGAAGACATTATTAGTGTATTGGTTCTTGGCTTAACAACGGCATTAGGTGGCGGTACAGTTCGTGATGTCATTCTATCCACCGAGCAAGTGTTTTGGATTCAATATCCTGAATATTTTTGGGCAGCGATCATTAGTTCACTGGTTGGTTTTGTTAGCGCGGCTAAACTAAGGCAACTTAAAGCGGAGCGAATTATTTTGATTTTGGATGCGATTGGTATTTCAATTTTCTCTATTTTGGTCACTAAGAAATTGATCCACCTCGATTATGCGGATTATGTTGCTATTACCATGGGGGTAATCACTGCCGTATTTGGAGGTGTAGTGCGTGATGTCCTTGTTAATCGCCCCACAATGTTCAATAACACTGAATTCTATGCCACGCCAGTTATCATGGGGTGCGTAGCGTTTGTAGGGCTCTCTCATTTAGGTATGGACACCAATATTAACACGACTTTCTGCATTGCCTTTATTGTGATTTTTAGAGTTTATATCGTTCTGACTAAGAAGAGTTTCCCAAGCTATTTGTTACTTAAATAAACGAAACCTCGGATGGTTGTCCTTTATAATGAGCCTCTAACTTTTTAGTCTAACCCGGCGTTGTTGATCAAATCAGCTTGAGGTTCAACGACGCCATATTTGACTAATCGTTAGCTTCTAACAGGCATACCTAGTCCTATGACTTTGTTTATAGCTTTGACATTCGCCATGATTTCTCCCACTTGAGCGTTGTAACATCTCAAGCTCAATTTACCGCTGGTTAGTCCTTTATATCGAGACATTGCGGTCTCAGATATTGAGCGATAGTGGTAACCAGACTCAGATTTCCACTCCGTTATTGTTCCGTTTTTAAGAGCCTCTACAGCTTCATTTCTGGGATGCCCATCTTCCCAAAGAGCCGCATTCTTTCGAGGTGGTATCAACGGAGTACAGCCCTTATTCTTCAGAGTCTCATGGCAACTTTTTGTGTCATATGCTCCATCAGCAGATACTGTATGGATCTTTCTACGTAAAGGGTTG
Source organism: Vibrio sp. Evd11 (assembly GCF_900382755.1). Classification (NCBI taxonomy): domain Bacteria; kingdom Pseudomonadati; phylum Pseudomonadota; class Gammaproteobacteria; order Vibrionales; family Vibrionaceae; genus Vibrio; species Vibrio sp. Evd11. The sequence continues at coordinate 30,633 of NZ_OSDX01000003.1, read as the reverse complement.
AGTAATGTTGGCAGCACTTCGTTATCGCCAACACTTACAAGACTGACTTCTGCACTAATGGCCTCATGAGTTTCTACATCAACAGCTAAGTGCAGTTTACGCCAAGTTCTGCGTTTTTCGGCGCCGTGCTTTTTCACTTTCCATTCACCCTCGCCAAAAACTTTGAGACCAGTCGAGTCAATGGCTATATGGCGAATAGCTCCTTTGGATTTATTGCGATATTTGACCTGAACTGTCTTCGAGCGTTTGCTGATACAGGTGTAGTCAGGGGACGTCAGTGGAACATCCAATAGCTCAAAGATAGAATCAATAAAGCCTTGAAGAGCACGTAATGGCAGAGAGAAGATCCCCTTAATCATCAAGGCAGTTTCAATCGCGGTATCAGAATACTGGAAACCTCTACCACGCTTACCATGATGGGTTGTACATCGCCATGCATCTATGGCTGAATCATCTATCCAGAACGTAACCGAGCCACGCTTGCACAGAGCCTTATTGTATTCCGCCCAGTTAGTTATCTTCTTTTCCGCTTTACCCATGTCACCACCGTTCTAACCACCATAAAGGATCAGATCACAGGACTTGGAAAAGGTTCAACTGATTTAAGCAACAACGCCGTCTAACCCTATCAAAGTTAGTGTTCAGAAATAGCGGCAAAAAAGGCTTTAGAACAAAGCCTAGTTTTTTGATAAGCAGTGATTCGACTATCAAACATCTCGACGAGATTATCGAGTATTTATAAACCTGAGGTGCTCCGTTATTTACTGCGATTGATTTGTACAAATTTTCCTCATTGCCTTTTCGTCATGTCTCCCCGGAGCTGAATCTGATTCAAGTGCTCCCTGAGTATCATTGGAGATGATCGCCAAGCGTATTTAGTGTACAAAGAAAGAAAATATCAGCCAAAGGCTTTGACCCTGCTTATTGATGCATTGATTGAGAGTGTTCGATCTTTTCATAGCGATGACTTGGTCAAATAAAAGGAGAAAGAAATGAAAGTAAGTTTTATCGGGCTAGGCGTTATGGGTTTCCCAATGGCAGGCCACCTAGTCAAAGCCGGTTTTGAAGTAACGGTATTTAACCGCACTCACAGCAAAGCGCTAGACTGGGCTGATAAACATCAAGGTAAAGCGGCAGAATCTGTGGCTGAATGTGTAGCAGAAGCTGACGTGGTATTGGTTTGTGTTGGTAATGATGACGACGTTCGCAGTATGACAACCAGCGAAACAGGTGCATTAGCCGCAATGAAGCCAAACGCGATTCTTGTCGACCACACCACAACGTCTGCAGTGCTGTCTGAAGAGCTTGAAGTGACCGCGAAGCAAGCGGGTGTTCGCTTTATGGATGCCCCCGTGTCTGGTGGTCAAGCGGGCGCAGAAAACGGCGTGTTAACCATCATGTGTGGTGGCGAAAAAGAGCTATTTAACGATCTTAAACCTGTGTTCGAAGCTTACGGAAAATCGTCAGTTCTGATGGGTAAAGTCGGCCAAGGCCAACGTGCAAAAATGGTCAATCAGATCTGTATCGCAGGCGTATTGAATGGCCTATCTGAAGGCTTGGTACTTGCAGAGAAATCGGGCTTGGATATCCAAACACTGGTTGATTGCCTGAAAAACGGCGCTGCGGGCTCATGGCAGATGGAAAACCGTGCTACCACAATGGCACAAGACAAGTTCGATTTTGGCTTCGCCATTGACTGGATGATCAAAGACTTAGGTTTCTGCCTAGATGAAGCTGAGCGCCAAGGCATTCAACTTCCATTGACGGAAAAGACCAACAACGCATACAAGGCACTGTCTGCACAAGGTGAAGGCCGCATGGATACCTCTGTATTGATGAAAGCTGTGGTTGAAGAGACAAAGAAGTAGAAAGATAGAAGTAATAGAAGCTTCGTTTACATAACTAAAAATAGCCGCTGATTAGCGGCTATTTTTGTATGTGTGAACTTAGGAATGCAGTAAAAGCGTTTGTTTAAAACTCATTAAATAATATCAATTAGGATAATTCACAAAAAAAAAAATGATAGAAAAAATAAGTAAGGCACTGATTTAATAAACGATATTTTTTTTGGTTCGGTGGTTTATAGGCATTTTTACAAACGTAATCTCAAATTAGACTTGGGGAATAGCCTTATTTTTGATGTAAATTGTAACAATTTGTGATCTACAGCGTTTTACCCTTAGAATATTGCGATTCATATCACGACATTAGCACATATTTCGGATCAATAATTTACCTCTAAAAATAACCACTTAGTAAATAAAAGAGCGTGATATGAAATATAAAAGCTTGCTACTACCTCTATCCTTAGTCATTTCAGCAACAGCAATGGCTGGAGGACACCGTGAACCTTATCAAGCCCAAACCGATTTGATTGATAAAACTTTTACTGAGCAACAGGCTCCAACAATACGAGTGGCCACATTCAATATGGCGGCCGCTCGAGTATCATCATTGACCGAAATTGCTAAAGCGATTAAAGCGCTTAATGCAGATGTTGTAGCAATTCAAGAAGTTGATGTATTAACAGACCGAAGCGGAAACGTCGATCAGCCTAAAAAGTTGGCCGAACTGACAGGGCTCAATATTGAATTTGGTCGTGCCATCGATTTTGATGGTGGCCAGTATGGTCTTGCCATAGCCTCGAAGTATCCTATCTTAAAAACTGAAGTCACCCAGCTTCCTTCAGGTAATCGTGAGCAACGTATTGTATTCGAAGCGCATATCGACGTTCCTGGCTTTAATGCACCGATAACAGTGTTTAATGCTCATTTAGATACGAAAGAAGATCCAACAATGCGAGTGGGGCAAGTTCGAGAGCTGAACGATACTGCAATTGATACACGTGGCATCAAAATTTTGCTTGGCGACATGAATGATGTTCCTGAATCTGTGACCTATCGAGAGCTTTCTCGATACTGGAACAATATTACTGACCAGAATGTCGATTTTCGTAGTTGGCCAGCTGGTAATCCTGAAATTCAAGTGGATTACGTCATGACCAGCAAAGCGCAAGTTTGGAAAATCAAAGAGATAACTGTACCGCAAAATAATACACAGTATGCTGACACTAATTGGCCTGCAGTTACAGATCACCTTCCTATTGTTGTCGAAATGAAAATGCTCGAACAATAATCTATCCAGTTTAAATTTGTTTAAGTCACTACTCTATCTTAGGTTAGGTAGTGACTTATTTGTCCTACTCTACTGTTTTGAATTGCAAGCCCTATCATCCTACGGGGCTGTTATTACGGTGAGAATCTCCAAGAATAAAAAAGATCTTGGATAAGAATTCTTATAATTCAGAGACATCCGCAAAGATTTTATATTGATGTATCAACCCCTGTTTGAAAGATAAGAAAGTCGCGAACTTAGCGGCGTACGAGCTGCCATTTAGGCGCACATAGTCAACTTGCCCCTCACACGCAACCGTATCACCGTTTACGTAGATCCCTGAAAACGTATGCATCATTGATTCAATTGATCCAAAGAACGCTGCGTTGACCGCTTCGACAGCTGGCTTTCCTACTACTGGTGCGGCGTTCGAAAAATGAAACGACACGTCATCATGCAGTAGTGCCATTAGGGCGTGGACATCCTTTTGGTCGACGATTTGATATAGATGTTTTGTCTGTTCGATTAATGGTGACATAGCAGTTGCTCCTTTGAATTTGAACTAATTTGGATTTGAACGAGATTAAGACTTAGCGTGATTAAATAAGTACAGGCTTATCAACAACAGTATTACGGATGCGATCAATTGCAGCGTTAATGGCTCGCCATACCACGTGATCCCAATGGAAACGCCGACGACGGTCACCACATTTCCCACTTGGCTAAAGCCCAACCCGTCCGTGATCCGTTGAAAACGAAACGTCAGTAAATAGCTGAGTGCCGATAAGCATGCCATCAGCGCAAGTACGCCAGTTCCGTTTGCAATGACCTCACCATCGATCGCATGAGTAAACGGAAGCCATACCATGCTCTGTAGTGTCAGCATGCCAGCGGCCAGAACAATTGGATTGGCAAGAGAGGGGAACGCGCGACTGCGATAGACATTGCCAGCGGCCAAAAATATGGGTACGAGTAGCGCAATGGCTAGTGCTGACCAAGGGGATGAAGTGTTCATTTGTGGTGACAAAGTCACAGAGAGTGCGGCAACGACCCCAACCATGATTCCAAGTACTTTTCGCCAGGTTAACGAGGACCCTTGAAAAGGTAAGGTGAATAACAAGGTAAAAATGGGCGACAAAGTGACGAGTACACTGAATGTACTGGTATTAAGAGATTGTAGGGCATAGGTTGACGCCAGATTAGGGATTGCGACGCCCAGTAAACCAGCCCAAAGATAATAACGGTAATGCACCAATGCCGTTCGGTTGAGCTGACCTCGCATAACCAATAACGTCATCAACAATAAAGCGGCACCTGCTATCGGTATTATCGCGACATCAACCGGTGGAATGCCAATGGTCACAGCATATTTGGCTAACGCAAAGTTTACGGCGACAAGACTGCCAATGCTGACCACGTATAGCGGAGACTGGAATTGCCGACCGATACCATTTATGTGCCTTCTTGCCGTTATCGGTTTTATCAGTGATTTCATGTCTTACTCTATTATTGAAGTCGATGAAATCAGCATAAAAGACCTAGATTGATTAGAGAATAGGCTCTACACTCTCCACACTGTATCCAAATTGGCGACAATCATGCAGCACTTAGACGCTATTCCTTATTTCCTTGCGGTGGTAAAACAATCGAGCTTTGCGGGTGCAGCGCGTGAACTGGGCGTGTCACGTTCGGCAGTCAACAAACGGGTGATCCAACTGGAGTCGAGCCTTGGAGTGCGTTTGCTGCATCGTACTACGCGCCAAGTATCGCTTACTGAATCTGGTGAGCAGTTTTATGATCACCTCACCAAAGCCAATTATTGGCTGCAAAAAGCTGAAGATGCGGCAACCAGCCAACAAAATCAGGCGATTGGTACATTGCGGGTCAGTGCACCGATGTCCTTTGGTCGCCTTGTGTTAGCCCCTCTCATCCCCCAATTTCTTAAACGCTATCCCCATATTCACATCGACATGACGATGGATGATGGTTACGTCGATATTGTGGAGGGAGGGTATGACGTAGCGATTCGAGCTGGTGATTTAAGTGACTCAAGTTTAGTCGCTAAGCGATTAACCAGTGTCCGTAGTGTCATTTGTGCTTCTCCTACCTATTTTGAAGAGAATGCTTTAACCATACCCACAGAGGTTTACGAACTTAGTGCGTATAACGCTTTACTCTATCGCCACACATCCGAGAGTGCCGAATGGTTTTTTGGCCATCAAGATCAAGTGACAAGCGTGGTCGTGAAAGGCAATTACCGAGTCAACAACAGCGAAGCATTACTGTGTGCGACCATGGCAGGGCTTGGGATCGCTAGGCTTCCCGATTTTATCGCCAATGCTCCCATTCAGTCGGGGCAATTGCTGCCCTTGCTATCTAACTATCTGATGCCAGAGAAGAATGTCTATGCATTGTTTCCTGAGCGAGATCCAATGCCACTCAAACTACGATTGTTTATCGATTTCCTTGCAGCTTCGCTCAATGATCGTTAAAAGTTTATTAAGTTGATAAGAGGCTTTAGGCGTACCTAGCCTTTTATGTTTTCACTACTTGTGCTTTTTGTTCCCGCCACTCACACCCTCTCTAAACCATTCACTCCTCGTAATTACCATTCGTCGCATTGATAAAACTACATGACAAATTCTAGTTAACCTTTCAACGTCAACATTTGAAAGGGATTAGAAATCATGACTACTTCACACTCATTAAATTCAGGCTTTACCACTTCTCTGCTTAAGCGTTTATTACTGATTGCGCTTGTTTCGTTTGCTCCATCGTTAGCTTTGGCGAATCCAAGTTCAGATGTGCTCGATATCTACAACCAAGCCGCGCAAGGGAATGAAGATCTGGTTGAAGTGGCTTACGAACGCCTCAACGACACGCTGCAACAAGACGGCGCTACGCCACTGACCTTGGTGTACCTAGGCAGTACAGAGACTTTGATGGGGCGTGATGCGTTCTTGCCTTGGAACAAGATGAAGCATGTGGAAAAGGGCTTATCAACCATTGATAAATCTCTGATGCTACTGAAAGACGAAGACCAACCGATTCATGAGCAACCTCGTGTTCAAGGGTTGCCAGATTCTTACCTAACTCGCGCTATGGCGGCGGTGACTTACACTTCTCTGCCTGACATGTTTAACCATTTTGATCGTGGTTATGACCTGTTCCTCTCGTTACTTGCGGAAGATGATTTCCAGCAACAGCATTTCGCTGCGACATCGTGGATTTACCGTTACGCCATTACCGCATCGATTTGTGCTGAAGACTTCGAGCAAGCACAGGTGTGGCTAGAACAAATGGAAACTGCTGATGCTGGCAACATCGAGACAATGACGGCGAAGGCCCTAATAGCGAAAGCCAAATAACAGCTGCGAATGCTAAATAGCGGTTTACTAAAGCTCATTAACAGCAGCGAACGCTAAAGAATGATGGGTAATCAGAGGACAATGAAATGATTGAATTTAAAGGTATCGGCAAAGCGTATGTTACGGGTGGTCAAAGCGTAGACGCACTCAAGGGAGTCGATGGCCAAATCAAACGTGGTGAAATGGTCGCCTTGTGTGGCCCATCTGGTTCTGGAAAAAGCACGCTTTTGAATATCCTTGGTTTGTTGGATATGGACTATCGAGGCGAGATTCACATTGATGGTAAAGCATATCCAACAGAGCAAATCGCCGCTGCGCGTTTTCGCCGTCAGTCGTTGGGTTTTGTATTTCAGCGCTTCAATCTGGTTCCTGTGATGACGGCGCTTGAAAACGTCGCTTATCCATTGATGTTGAACCAATGCTCAAAACAAGAACAACAGACCAGAGCGCAAGAGATGCTAGAGCGTGTTGGGCTAGGAGATTACGTTCATCACCGCCCAGACAACCTTTCAGGCGGTCAGCAACAACGTGTCGCGATAGCCAGAGCGCTAATCCACAACCCAAGCCTAGTGATTGCCGATGAGCCGACCGCGAGCCTAGACAGTCACACTGCCAACCTTGTGATCGACATTATGAAAGAACTCGGCCACGAAATGGGCACGACTTTTATTGTCGCAACGCACGACCCAAGAATGGCACAGCGCTGCGATCGAGTCATTGAACTTATCGACGGTCAACTGGCGCCACAAGATGCAACCACGGAGACGATCTCATGGGCAAGTTAACACAAAGAATGAGCACGTTTTTACTTCCAACTTCGGTGCGTTTGGCGTGGCTTAATTTATTAAGAAATGGTCGTCGTAGTTTGCTTTCTGTGTTGATCATCGCGATTGCGGTATTTGCGCTGACGTCGGCAGGAGGCTATGGGCTTTACACCTACGAATCTTTGAGAGAATCGACCGCTAGAGATACTGGTCATCTCACCTTGAGTACACCGGGCTATTTTGAACAAGACGAAGATATGCCGCTGAGCAATGGTCTGGATAATGTTCAAGCGCTCACCAAGAGCATTATTGGCGACAGCGATGTACGTGGGGTGCAGCCGCGAGTTTACTTTAGTGGTTTGGTATCTAACGGAAGCAAGTCGACCATCTTTATGGGAACTGGCGTGAATGAGCGTGAGTTCGACATGAAAGGTCCTTTCTTAGATGTGCGTAGCGGGCAAACCCTGTCGGATGTGAAATCACCAAGATACGATAACCAAGAGCCACAAGTGATGCTGGGAACTGACCTTGCTCGTAACCTCAAAGTGGCCGTTGGCGATTGGGTCACATTGCTCGCGACTACCAGTGACGGCGCATTGAACGCTTTTGATTTTAAGGTGCAGGGCATCTACTCGACAGGTGTGCCTGAGTTGGATAAGCGCCAGTTGTACGTCCATATCACGACCGCACAAGAGCTTTTAGCGTCAGACAAAGTCAGTACCTTGTCGGTGTTCCTGTTTGAAACCAGCAAGACCTCGACCGTTCAACAGCGCATTCAAGCGACTTTAGATCGAAATAGTGCGAGTCAAAGCGAACAAGGCACAGAGATCGAGATCACCCCATGGCAAGATCGCGCGTTTTTCTACACCAAGGTTAAAGATCTTTACGACCGGATTTTCGGCATCATGGGCGCGGTGATGGCATTGGTGGTGTTTGTGTCGTTGTTTAACACCATGACCATGTCGGTGACGGAACGTACTCGTGAAATTGGCACCTTGTCGGCTCTTGGTAGTTACCCGTCAGAAATCGTTGCAGGCTTCTTAAAAGAGGCGGGTTTGTTAGCTGTGATTGGCAGTGCGATAGGTGCGTTAGTGAGTGGCTTAATGTCGGTGTTATTGCTAGTGGTTGATATCCAAATGCCACCACCTCCCGGCAGAACCGAGGGTTACCCACTCAACATTTACTTCTCATTGGAACTGGTTGGTTACGCCACTTTAGGTGTGCTGACGATATGTTTGCTGGCTGCTTATTTCTCTGCTCGTAAAGGCGTGAATAAGCCAATCACGGAGGCGCTGGTTTATGTGTAAATTTACTCGTTCACTCACTATTTTAGGCTCTATTTGGGCTTTGACTCTAGCATCGACACCAAGCTGGGCAGTCGATTCACAACAAGTCACAGAGATGATCGCCAAGGCGGATAGTTACCGGTTGAACAGCGCACAAGCCTCTAAGGTAGTGTCTTTGGTGGCGCTTTACCAAGACGAGCAACTGGACAAAACCCGTGAATACAACGTCTACACAAGACCAAATCGAGAGTCATTAGTCGTCTTTAAATCAGCTGTTGAGGCAGGTCAAAAGATGCTGATGATTGAAGATAATTATTGGTTATTGATGCCGAAATCGCGCCGTCCAATTCGTATCACACCGATGCAAAAGCTATTGGGTGAAGCTTCGGTAGGCGATATTTCAACACTCACTTGGAGTGAAGATTACCAAGGTGAGTGGGTTGCCGAACAACAAGTTGAGATGCCGGCTGGCGAGACACTCGATACCCATCACTTAAAGCTCGCGGCGAAAACCAAGGGGGCGAGTTACCAGTCGATTGATCTGTGGTTAACAGCAGACCGTGCATTCCCAGTTAAAGCGGATCTGTATCTGCGCTCAGGAAAACTGGCGAAACAAGCGTGGTTTACTGAAGGCGTGCGTTATGGATTACCCACAGTGGTGTCGATGACCTTGCTCGATCAGATACAGCCAAGTAAGAAAACCGTGATTGAGTATCTCGAGGTGAGCGAACAAAGCTTGGAAGACAAATACTACAACCCTGCCTACCTATCGCGTAACAGCGTGTCTGGGTTGTAGGTGGACGTCATGAAAGCTTCCAATCGCCGATTCCACATCAAGTCTTCAATCGCTACTTTGCTTGCCTTGTCTTGTGGGAGTAACACAGTTCAAGCGGACGATCTGAGCTTGGCCTGGGACTGGCAATTGAGTGCAGAAGCCGTTGAATCGAGAGAGTCGCCATTCAGCCCTTTAGCGTCTGATAATCGTCAGTCTTTAAATAGCTTGCTGGATCTAGAGGTTGGATATGGCAATTGGCTTGGTCTGTTCGCAGTGAAAGCCAACGATATTCTAAGCAACAACCCTCAAGAACAAGACGCGATCTTTGAGGCTGAATTCATTGTGCGTGAGTTGTTTTGGCAAGGTGGTGTCGAGCTGTCGAATTCAGTAATCGGAGACCACTACCTCGATGTCACGCTTGGTAAGGTTCGTTTGGATTGGGGCGTGGGCTATGGCTATCGACCTTTAGACATCATCAAGCCTTATCGACAAAACCCTGTGGGTATTGTGGCAGAAGAGGGCGCGGGTGTGGCATCGGCGTCACTGTTCGATATGACGGGCGAATGGACACTGCTTTACAGTGATTCGTCATGGACTTCTCAAGACGTAAATGAATTCGAAAAGCAGAACCAGCAACAAGGATTTGGGTTACGTCGTTACAACTTAGTAGGTGATCACGAGTATCAGTGGGTCGCTTATTACGACGATGTACGTCACGGCTTGCTTGGGGCGAGTTTAGTGTCGGTGTTGAACCTCGCGTGGGAGTTTCATGGTTCGGTGGTCTATCAACGACAAAGCCTTGGCTACAGTCAGCCGGATTCAATGCTTAAACCGGTTTATCTTGAAGAGCAGGGCGAAGCTTATCAAGCGTTAGCAGGACTAACATGGGCCAATGATACTGGCCACAATGTGGTGTTGGAATACTGGTTTGATAACCGTGCTTGGAGTCATTCTGAGTGGCAAAGCGCAATAGAAAGTGCCGAGTCTTTGTTGGTTAATCCGATGACAGCATCACTGGCAGGCTCTTACGCGCAAGGTTATCAACACGCCAATTTGGTTCAACACAACATCATGTTTCACTGGTCTTTGGATTCGACACATGGCTGGCTCGAAGATATCACGCCGACATTCGACGTCATGTTGTCTCCTCAAGACGGCGGCTTTATTGCTACCCAGTGGCTCAACTATCAGGCTTTAGATAATGGCAATTCATCGTTGGATTTGGAACTTGCTGCACGCTTTCTAGGCGGTAAAAGTGATTCTGCTTACGCCAACTTACCCGATAGTCATATGATTCTTATAAATATCAAAGGACGATTTTAATGAACATTTCTTCAAACAGTCAGTTTCCATGGATTAAAAGCTTCACGCTGACCACTCTGTTTTGTTTCGTCATTGCCATCACCACTCAAACGATTTGGGGTGGAGACCTTGTGGTCAATCTCGCGATAAGCTTTGGTTTTGGTTACAGCGCGGTGGGATCCTCTTTTATCTTGGTTGAGGTGTTTAAGAGGAAATCAAAGGTGTTTGATGTGGGTATCTCAATGGTGATCGCGATGACCTTTGGTACCTTGAACGCGCACTATTGGTTGAACGGATATTTCGGGACAAATATCTCGGACCTTAAATCTGTAGTGCTATTGGGCGTGATCTTTTGTTCAGTTTGTTATTACTATTTCTATACCCGAGAGCAGCAGTTACGTGCCGATAACGAATTGGAAGTGGCCAAGCGTCGTCAGGCCGATCAAGAGAAGGTGGTAGTGCTGAGTCAGCTTAAACAACTACAGAGCCAAATTGAACCGCACTTCCTGTTCAATACGCTTGCGACTATCAATGTACTGATTGAGAGTGACAGCGCGAAAGCCAAATTGATGCTCGAAAAACTGACGGACTTATTGCGTGTAACTTTGAAAAACAGCCGCACCGAGCAATCGACCATCGCACAAGAGGTCGACTTGTTAGACGCTTATCTTAATATCCAAAAGATACGTTTGGGTGAACGCTTAACGTTCTCGATTGAAACACACGAGATTAGCAATTTACAGGTGATTCCACCGTTCTTGATTCAACCTTTGGTCGAGAATGCACTCACGCATGGCATCGAGCCCAAAGCCGCTGGTGGCCAAGTGAATATTCGTATTACTCAACAAGCCGAGCAGTTGAAGATTGAAGTGTCAGACAGTGGTGCTGGGTTGAAAACGCCCTCTGCGAATACGGGGCATGGTGTTGGGTTAAGCAATATCCGTCAAAGAATCGAAACCCTTTATGGTGATAAGGCGAGCCTAACGATTACTGAACACGCTGAGGGCGGGGTAGTCTCTACGATCTTGTTACCACTGACTGACGCAGCCGCCTAGAGTTACTGACCAGAAAGCGCAGAACCGTGACGAAAAATAGACGATTTACAGTGTGAATTTAAAGGATTAACCATGAACAACCCAGCAATACAGCCGAGCGTAACGGCGATTATCGCAGACGATGAAGCACTGTTAAGGCACCACTTAGACAAGAGCCTTGCTGAGGTTTGGCCGGAGCTGGAGATCGTCAGCAAGGCACAAAACGGTTTGGAGGCGATGCAGAGTATTCAGCAGCTTAAGCCCGATGTGGCTTTTCTCGATATTCGTATGCCTGAGCTGGATGGAATCTCACTAGCGAAACAACTCAACAAGCTAGATTCGCCGCCATTGATTGTGTTTATCACGGCTTATGACGAATATGCGGTTAAAGCCTTTGAGCACAATGCGATGGACTACCTACTCAAGCCAATCAATGAAGAGCGCCTGCTTGCTACCTGTCAGAAGATTCAAGCGCGCTTATCAAGTAATCAAACGCAGTCCGGTCATATGCCAGAACAACCCGACATCGCTGCACTCATGAGTCAACTTCAGCAACTGTCACAATCGGCGTCACAGCAAACGCAGCCTCCTTATCTGTCGCAGAAAAAGTATCTAACGTGGCTCAAAGCCAGCGTTGGCGAAGACATTCACCTGATCGCCGTCGATGATGTGGCGTATTTCAAAGCCGAAGACAAGTACGTGTCTATATTTAAGAAGGGTCAAGAGGGTGCATTAGAGGAGTTTATTCTTCGCGTATCACTAAAAGAGTTAATTGCTCAGCTTAACCCTGATGAGTTTTGGCAGATCCACCGCTCAGTGGTGGTGAAAGTATCTGCGATAGATAAGGTGAAAAAAGGCCTCTCCGGCCAGATGTCTGCGTATGTGTCAGGCGATAAGCTACCCATCAGCCGCGCCTCGCAAGCGTTGTTTAAGGGTATGTAGAGAACGAACAAAAGGCGCTACATATCGGCTTTATAATTGATTCATGTAATTTATAAATCAAACATTTTCATACTTATATCGAGTGACTCTAAAGTTTTAGTCGTTTGATTTAATGGCGAATTATTACACTTTGGCGATCGGGTATATTGGAGCAAAGCCCTTCAAAGAGATCGTTATGAAAGCATACTATTTAGTCGTCGTATTGAGCTCCACATTGCTAGGTTGCAGTTCTACTCCTCAGCAACAAACGTTATTGAAATCCGACCCATATTGGGTCACTGGTAAATTAGATAACGGCTTAACCTACCACGTTTACCCTGACCGAGAACAACCTGTATCGGTACGCCTACTTGTGCATGCCGGCTCTTTCCAAGAGAGCGAACAGCAAAAAGGTTATGCCCATTTTGTTGAGCATATGGCGTTTAATGGCAGCAAAAATTTTTCAGGGAATGATGTAGTAGAGTTGTTTGAGCAATCTGGTGCTAGCTTTGGCGCCGACTTAAATGCTTATACCTCTTATCAAGAAACCCTCTATAAGTTAGATCTGCCCGATAACAAGAATCTAGATAAAGCGTTGGCTTGGTTTAGAGATATTGGCGATGGTTTACTGCTGCCTGAAGATGAAATCGAAAAAGAGAAAGGTGTGATATTAGGGGAATTTCGACACACACGCGTTGAAGATAAACCGCTCTCATTTAAGTTCTACGATCATATGATTGAAGGCACGAATTACCAAACCAACGATCCCATTGGCAATAAAGAATCCGTTTCTTATGCGAATGTTCAAGAATTAAAAAACTATTATCAAACCTGGTACCAACCTCAGTTAACCGAGGTGATTGTCTCTGGTGATATTACTCTAGCCGAAGTGATCCCTTTGATTGAAGAAAGCTTCTCTGACTGGCAAAGAGGCACAACACCGGTTCCCGTGAAGAACACATCGACAGATTACAATACTCAAGATTTTGTGGCGTATGGATCTGGGGTCGAGCCACCGAGCATCGGGATAGTGATTGATCGTGGGCAAAGAGTGACACAGAGTCATGAGCAACAACATCAGCTTTGGCTAGATGATATTGCCCAGCAACTAATCCAACAAAGGTTGAATTCAGATTTTGTTGATGCTGCGTTGCCAGTGCAATGGGTTGCTTCGACTCCCTATTTATTAGAGTACCAAAGGTATTCCATTACTACGGTTGGTTTTCCTGTCGATAGTCGAGAGCAAAGTCAGCAGCAGTTTATTTCTACTCTCGCCTCATTGCGTGATCATGGTGTGAGCGAATATGAGTTTACGAGTGTGATACAGCAATACCAAGCGAACCTTGATGACATTAAGTCTAACTGGGAGAGAATGAACGCAGTGGCTCATGCTGACGGTAAGTCGACAGCACTGGTGATTAACCAGACGGTTCAATCACAGCTTGATTATAAGTCGAGTTTGAAAGAGTTTCTTGCGAGTACTGATCTGGAAGCCGTAAATGATAATTTAGATGATTTACTTTCTAGCCCTTATATTTTGGGATTAGGTTTATCGTCTAAAGAAGACTTGCAGGCAATGAATAACGAGCTAAAAGATGTCAGAAAAGCCTATAAAAAGACAGGTAACAGACCATTGCTCGCTACTGCAAGCTCCGCGTTTAGTGTGCCTGCGTCTCAAGGCGAAATTGTAAAACAAGTTCAGGTGAGTGACGATCCTAATTTGAAGCAGTGGACATTAAGCAACGGCATTGAAGTTTTGTATCTCCGTAACTCTGAGGCTGGTAATAGTGTTGGGGTTTACTATGCCAGTGAGGGCGGAAAAGCGGCGCTGGATCCTTCGCTGTTTCCTGCAGTAGAGATTGCGCTGCCAGCTTCGGTTCGTAGTGGTGTTGGTAAATTTAGTGGTTCGGAGTTAACTGCTCACTTGAGACGCGAAGACATTGAAATCTATCCCTTCATCAACTTTACTCATCATGGCTTAGAAATAAGTGCCAAGAAAAAGACGCTTGCAGAAGGTTTAGCTGCGCTGCACACCATTGTCACTGAACCCAAAATAGACAGCGATCAGCTTGAGGCTGTGAAATCTGAATTTGCTCAAGATCGTACAGCATATTTAGAAACTCCAGTTGGCCAGTTTATTCAGATGGTTAATCGCAATAGCTATCAAACAAGCAGCCGTCACATGATGCTTGAAAGTGAAGATATTAAGGCTGTCACGTCGCAAGATATATTAGACGTGCATCATCAACTCTTTCAAAAGTTAAGAGACAATACATTGGTTATTGTTGCTGATATTAACCCAGCTGAAATTAAGCCTCTTGTGCGTCAATACATTGCTTCATTGCCATTAGAAGCCACTGTGTCTCCTGATTATCAGGTGGCTTATAGTCCTGATTCGAAAGAACGAATGGATATATCCGTCAATAATGAAGACAGCAGTCAGTATTTATTGCGTGTGATTTCTCAGCAAGCTCGGGATAAAACCGCAAAAGATGTGTTTATGGACGATATGCTTCAGCGCGTGTTGTCGAGCCGTTTAACGGCTTATGTTCGTGAAGAGTTAGGTTTGGATTATGCGCCTTATGTGTACTCGGTTGCACAAGACAGTGAGCCGAGTTATGACTGGTTAATCGGCTCTTTAACGGCTCCAGAAAATTCAGATAAAATTGAACAGGCGATTGATAAGGTCATTGCTGAAGCGGCAAAAGGGATTTCTGAAGATGAGACTCGAACGGCCGCTAAGCAGCTTGTAGCGGACCTTACTCCACTTAAATATAAGCCTACTGAACAAGCTTGGTTTATTTCTCGTTATTTGATTCATGATTATGGTTTTGAAGCCTTGTTCGATCTGCAGGGGACGGCAGACTCAATTTCTAGTCAAGACATGACAGAGTATGCGAAAGAAATTTTTGGTGATAACAGCTATCAGTTGAAGAATTTGTTGAGCCCACAAGGTTAGGTCTAGCTAGGTGAGTGGTTTTTCTTGAAAGCCACTTCTACTCTTTATACATGGATTCACTTCCAAGCCAAATGTTCAAGCATTTGGCTTTTTTATTGCGCTGAATCTTTATGAGGTTTGGTAGAACCACTTATTTGCCGCGCCTCGTAAGCTCTGTTTAAAGGCATGTAGAGAAGTGGTTTAAAAGTATGTAACGATCTCGCAAATCGCATGGTGATTTATAAAATGTAGATCAAAATCACAAAGATATTCATCGGGTTAAATATTAAATAATAATCGTTAGCTCAATCTGTATATTGTCGATGAATGACATTAAGAGGTTGTTATGAAAACATATTATTTAGCGGCGGCAGTATGCCTCACCTTAGTTGGCTGTAGTTCAACATCAAGTATCACCGAAACCTTAATCCAGCCGGATCCGGCATGGACATCAGGCCAGCTAGAAAATGGCCTTACCTACCATGTTTATCCAGATCATGAAGAATCCGTATCTGTTCGTTTAGTCGTGCACGCGGGCTCTATTCAAGAGACTTCTCAACAAGAAGGCTATGCGCACTTCTTGGAACACATGGCATTCAATGGCAGTACCAATTTCTCTGAAAATGACGTGATTCGCTTATTTGAAGATGCAGGCGCTAGCTTTGGCGCTGATATTAATGCTTACACCTCTTATGAAGAGACGGTATACCAGTTAGATTTGCCAGATAACATCCAATTGCAGTCTGCCCTGACGTGGATGCGTGACATTGGTGACGGTCTGGATCTATCAAGTTCAGAAGTTGAAAAAGAGAAAGGCGTGGTTCTTGGCGAGTTTCGTATGGCTCGCCTCGATGATAAGTCATTCGGAGAGAAATTCTTTGACCACTTCATTGAAGGCGGCCCGTATGAATCGCAAGATGCATTAGGCACTAAGCCGTCGATTGTGAATGCTACCCCTCAAGGCATCAGCAACTTCTATCAGACTTGGTATCAACCTCAAATAGTTGAACTGGTCGTTTCTGGTGATGTGGATATCAAAACCGTGATTCCACTCATTGAAGAGAAGTTTTCGAACTGGGAGCGTGGCGACACGCCGAGACCAGAAAAACAGAAAGTGACCTCGTTCAATGAAGATGATTATGTTGAGTACGCAGGAAGAGAAGCGCCAAGCATCACTCTGACGTTTAACCGAGGTTTAGATAGAGTTGAAAATCATGCTCAGCAGCATCAACGCTGGTTGGATGAAACCGCTCAACAATTGATTCGACAACGATTAGAAGCAGTATTCAATGATGCAGCGCTGCCGACTCAATGGATAGCGTCTGATGGCTATCGAATGGGTGCTCTGCACTATTCTTCAATAAGTGTTGGGTTTCCGGCTGGCGGTCGTGAAGTGATTCAACAAGATCTGCTTTCTACATTGGCATCATTGCGTGATTTTGGCGTTTCGGAAACGGATATCGTTGGCGAGCAGCACTACTACCAAGACTTGCTGGATAACATCGAGCATGACTGGGATGAAATGGACAGCGTTGAACACGCGAACTACAAAGCGAGAGCGTTAGTCACTGATCGAATTGTCCAATCACAGAAAGACTACCAAGTCAGTTTGGAAGCCTTCATTGCTAACTTGAGCCTTGAAGTGATTAACGACAACATCAAAAATCTACTTTCTGATGATTACTTCCTTGTTATTGGTATAGATGACTCCGAAGACAGAACAGCGATCATCAACTCTCTAGATAGTTTAAAAGCCACGTATAGCGAGGCGGGAGTTCCACCGCTTACTATTGGTACAGCAAGTGCCTTTGCTGTACCTAGTTCGCAAGGCGAGGTTGTGCTTGCTGAACAAATGTCCGTAGACCCATACATCCAAAAGTGGACGCTAAGCAATGGTATCGACATGTGGTATCTGCGCGATTATCTTGCTGGCGATGATGTTGGTGTGATGTACATGAGCCTCGGTGGAAAAGCCGCTTTGGATCCGAGCTTATACCCAGCCGTTGAAGTTGCGTTACCTACCTTCGCTCGAAGTGGTGTTGGTGAATTTACGGGTTCTGAGCTTTTAGCGTATTTTGATCGTGAAGATATTCGAGCCGATTCCTTTATTGGCAACACCCGCCATGGTATTGAATTTAATATTAATAAAGATGGGCTTAAAGATACGTTTGCTGCGCTTTATACCTTCATCACTGCGCCTAAAATTGTCCCCGAGCAATTAGAGGCCGTTAAGCAGGAGTTTGTACAGGGTCGAGAATCTTTCTTGAGCAGCCCTGTTGGCCAATTTGAACGAGCGGTAAACCACAATATTTATCGTCAGGAAAGTGGTCATCATCTTGTTGATAAAGAGCGTGTTGAAGCGGTTTCTGTGGAAGATCTTAGTCATCTTCATCAGCAACTGTTTGGTCAATTGAGACATAACCAATTGGTGATAGTAGGTGATATCGACCCAAGTGAATTAAAGCCTTTGGTTCAGCAATACTTGGCTTCGATTCCATTAGAAAAAGCCGAGGTTCCTGACTTTAAGGTGGCTTACAAGCAGCCAACTGAGTCACGCATTGATTTGGCGATCAACAATGTGAATAGCGCAGAGTACGTCCTAAGAGTTATCTCTGAGCCTAATATTGAAGTTAAAATGTCGGCAAAAGATGTTTTCATGGAAGACTTACTGCAACGCTTGCTGGCGGCTCGTTTAGATACTTATATTCGTGAAGAGTTGAGCTTAGATTACTCGCCATACACGTATGCAAAGTTATTAGATAGCGAACCGAGCTATGAGTGGGTTATCGGGGCGATGGTAGCGCCGGAGAACGTTGATCAAGTCGAAGTGGCGATCGATAAGGTGATTACTGACCTTCTGCAAGGTGTCTCTGAAGAGGAAATGCGAGCGGTCGTGAAACAGTTCGAAGCTGATTTCACGCCTCTAGAGAAGAGCTCTATCGACCAAGCGTGGTATGTGTCTCGTTATCTGCTCCATGGCTACGGTATCGAAGCTTTGTCTCAAGTAGAACGAGTGGCGAGATCGGTCTCTGTAGAAGAGATGAATGCGCTAGTACAACGCATCTTTGGTGAAAATAGCCGTAAGGTTAAGAACATCATGCGTCCTAAAGCCTAAAGCCTAAAGCCTAAAGCTAAAAAAATACTTAACCAAAGCCAAGCGAGCACCGCTTGGCTTTCTTGTTTCTACCATTCGTAACATCTATACATCACCTGTTGTTAAGTACTTTTAGATCTATGTAAATCTAAATTGCGAGAGCGCTTAATCGGTTGCATCGAATCATTTTCTAAAAAAATGTTTTAAATCAAGACAGCGTTTCATTTGTATTGTAGATTGGCGATCTATGAGAATGTTGTTTGGATATTAGATTGCTTAAACTGGGTACCCGATTAGTCTTAATGTTGTTTTTACTGAGCTTTGGCTTAGTGAATTCTAACGGCTATTCGTTTCCTTCTAAGCCATTCCAAATCCACTCCGCTCAAGAGCAGTCTTCGCAGAATGAACAATCTTCCGCGAAAAAACAGTGTAAACAAGCCGCTACGGATAACCCGTCGAGCTACATGGAATGCGATCAGGTTCAGTTTGACACTGTGTCTTTAGGTGATAGTTCCAACTATCACGACACTGAATCGAGTCTCCAAGCGGTAACCTTTAGACGTATGCTCAGCAACGAGCAAGAAAGCGTGGCCGATCTTGAGCCTGCTTATCATCTATTGATCGATTTCTCTCCTCCTTCAATATTGGCTTCTCTGCTCTTCAACACGCCGTTGTTGGATTCCAAGCAGCACTGGACCAGCATTGTGAGTTCTCCGTCCTCCCGGCTTTCTGGGTGGAAAGAGGGCAATATCCAATACTCGCATTTCCGAGAACTTCTTAGCTAATCGTTTGACCCTAAATTGGTCGTATCGGTGGTCACTTTGTGCCCGTTGAACTCGCCCATTAATCAAATATAGCGACACACCATTTTTAGCATTACTACTCAATCAATTGGTTGTGGTTGTGGCTAGTCATCGCTCGTGTTCGCAAAACATTAGTTGTACCAATCGTAGTAAATAACAGGTCACCCTAGCGGGTTAAAATGCTCGGCCACTGCTTTTTCCGGCGCTATTTTTGAGCACGTGTTTACGATGATTGGTAAAAAGAAGAGATCTTGACTGTGAAAAAACGCATTCCAAGAAAACAAATTAACCACTACTCAAAGTGGAAATACGTGGTGCTTATTGCCACCATTATCATCATGATTCTGAGTGCTCTACCTTCTTGGTTTGGTGAGAATGCATCGGTTCAAATCAGCAATCGTTCTGAACAGACAATCGACGCCACTCAAATTACTCAATACCTTGCTAGCGAGGGTATTCAAGCCAAATCAGCCTTTCAAAAAGACAAACGCTTAGTGGTGATCTTAGAAGATGCAGAGCAGCAAGCGAAAGCCAAAGAGGTGCTGAATGAACATCTATTGGATAACGCGACGGTTGCCTTAGCGATGGAGCCAGCAGCACCAAAATGGTTGACTGACATGGGCTTTGCGCCGATTCAGTTAGGCCTTGATTTACGTGGTGGTGTGCAGTTCTTATTAGAAGTGGACATGGAACCGGTTTATCACGCGCAAGCTCAAGCGATGGTCGACGAGGTCACCAGCGAAGTGCGTTATGCCCGCGGTAAAGTGGTCAACAACCAAGTTCAGTTTGATTTCCGTACCGACGCCGATTTCGAAAAAGCACAGAAGCTGATTCGTCAAGAGTTCCCACAATGGCTACGTAACCGCTCAGACAAGTCGTTAACGTTAACTCAGTCTGAAGAAGAACAAAGAACGCTACGCAACCTAACAGTTCAACAAAACCTGCAAATCATGCGCAGCCGCATTGAAGAATTAGGCATCACAGAAGCATCGATTCAACGCCAAGGTGAAAGCCGTATTCGTATTGAATTGCCAGGTGTACAAGATCCTGCAGCGGCGAAAGACGTGATTGGTGCTACGGCTTCATTGGCGTTCTATTCGGTGTACGACAATGCAACTCGCAATACTCAAACACTGAAAGATTCAGATGGCAACCGTGTCGTTGTTGCTCGCAAAGCCGTGTTGAGTGGTGAACACATTATCGATGCTCGCAGCGGTATTGGTGAGATGGGCAGCGCAGAAGTAAACATTACCCTAGATTCTTCTGGTGGTAAGAAGATGTCTGAGTTCTCACGTCATAACATCGGCAAGCCAATGGCAACGGTGTACAGCGAATACAGCCGTGATAGAGCGGGTAACAGCAAGCAAGACAGTGAAGTGATTAGTGTGGCAAACATTCAGTCTCAACTGGGTAGCCGTTTCAGAATCACGGGTGCTGGCAGCTTGGCTGACGCGCAAGAGCTTGCGTTACTGCTGCGTGCGGGGTCATTGACTGCGCCAGTGACCATCATTGAAGAACGTACCATTGGCCCGTCTCTGGGTGCAGAAAACGTAACCAACGGCTTTGCTGCTCTGGCGCTTGGCCTTGGTCTTACTCTGACGTTTATGGCGCTATGGTATCGCCGCTTAGGTTGGGTCGCGAACTGTGCATTGGTTGTGAACATGACCACATTGTTTGGTTTGATTGCGTTACTACCGGGTGCGGTATTAACTCTGCCGGGTATTGCGGGTTTAGTTCTGACGGTCGGTATGGCGGTGGACACCAACGTGCTTATCTTCGAGCGCATTAGAGACAAGATGAAAGAAGGACGCAGCTTTGCTAGCTCTATCGATCGTGGTTTCGATAGCGCATTCTCGTCTATTTTTGATGCTAACGTCACCACCATGATTGTTGCTGTGGCTCTGTATACCATTGGTAATGGACCGATTCAGGGCTTCGCTCTGACACTGGGCTTAGGTCTTCTAACCAGTATGTTTACGGGCATTTTTGCTTCACGAGCAATCATCAACTTGGTTTGGGGGCGTGACCAACGCCACGATGTAAGGATTTAAGCATGAGTACTTCAAAAATGATTAATTCAAACAGCAATATTGCAGACCGCTATATTACAGACAGCAATATGACTCGCCTTCGTAAGGTGATGTCTATGATCTCTATTGTGCTGTTCATGAGCTCTGTGATGCTAGTGGCAGTGAAAGGCTTTAACTGGGGTTTGGACTTTACAGGCGGTGTGGTTGCCGAAGTTCAGCTCTCGGATCAGGTAACTAAAGACGCGTTAAAAACAAAACTCGATACAGCTTTCCAACAAGACGTGCAAGTGGTTGGTATGGCAGAGCAGGATCGTTGGACGATTCGTTACAGTCAGCTGACCGACGCTCCACAACCGAATTTAGTGGATGCTTTGACGACGGTCAGCGACCAAGTAAAAGTGCTCAACAGCAGTGTGGTTGGCCCTCAAGTAGGTCAAGACATGGTTGACCAAGGTGGCTTGGCGGTATTGGTGTGTTTCTTGATGATCATGCTGTATCTGAGTGTACGATTTGAGTGGCGTTTGGCACTCGGTGCGCTTGCCGCGATCATCTATGACGTCACGCTCATCTTGGGCTTGTTCGCTTTTACTCAGTTTGAGTTCAACCTGACGGTATTGGCGGCCGTATTAGCGATTCTTGGTTACTCATTGAATGACTCGATCATCATTGCCGACCGTGTACGTGAAATGCTGCGTGGCAATCCAAACGGTGAAACAGACAATCTGCTTAACGAATCGGTTAAAGCGACCTTCTCACGCACCATGGTGACCTCAGGAACGACTTTGATCACCGTATCGGCGCTTTGGTTACTTGGTGGCTCTGCGTTGCAAGGTTTTGCGATTGCATTGGTTGTCGGCATTGTCAGCGGTACGTGGTCTTCTGTTTCTGTCGGCATCACCCTACCTAAGCTACTTGGTCTACAGCCTTGTCACTACCAAGTGAAAGCGCCAGTAGAAGTTGAGGGTGAGTACCCTTAGGTTATCTATTCGTTCACAAGACGACTTAGTCAGTAACTTCAATAAAGCCCTTCGTTTATAACAAAACTAGGGGCTTTATTTTTTATAAGAGTCAAACAGTTACAGAAAAGAGAGCCTATTTCAAAAAACGATGGATTCAGCAGGCAAGCCCCCATGATATGAAGTATGTTTAGATGACGTTAGTAGAAATGAGGCAAAGGAATGGAATATCGACATCAATGTCACGTAGGCGACCATGGTGATGCGCTAAAGCATCCAGTATTGAGTGCACTGGTTCAGTCATTAATGCAGCAGCATTCGCGCCTCAATGTTATCGACACGCACTCAGGTACAGGGTGTTATGACCTAACCACCGCACCAAGCAATCACGCAGGTGAGTTTGCAGAAGGGGTCGGGTACTTGTGGCGAAATAAGGCTTATCTTCCTCCGGCGTTCGCTTCTTTTATGTCGGTTCTTGAATACTACAATCCGAATCAACTTATCTCTTTGTATCCGGGTTCTGCCGCCATCACTTACCAACAAGGTCGCAGCCAAGATAGCTTCTATTTTTCAGACATTCAGCAAGATGAAGCTGATTTACTACAAACCAATATCGAGAAGTTACAATGTAACCTGGATATTTCGAGCAAGCTTACGATTAGCGCCGGTGATGGGCTTAAAGCGTTACCTGATGATGTAGCTAAACACGACAGCCACCATCTGATTGTTATTGACCCGCCTTACGAAACCGATTCTGAATATCTCGCGGTGATTGATGCCTTGGTTAAGGCGTATCAGCAATCTGAAAAGGTATCTGCACTAATTTGGTACCCACTTTACACGGACGACAAGAGCTCACTGATTCTGAACCACTGTGTGACCGCAGTGAAAGATGGATTGCTACCAAGCCCAATTAAGTCGGAGCTTCGCCTTCGAGACCCGAAAGGAGATGATCGCCTAATCGGTAGTGGTTTACTGTTGTTCAATCCACCACAAGGTATTGCTGGAACGGTGGCTGACACTCTGGATTACTTACACAGTCAACTCGCGACCAATGGCGAAGGTTACTGGCAAATGAGAAGCCTATAGATCTGATTTTTATGGGATTTGTGATAATTTTCGAGATGTAGATCGCTAAATTATTTCAATCTGTATGGTTTAAATTGACCAAACTCTAACTTTTATCGATTGATTAATTGCAGTGAATCATTTAAAAATAGAATATCAATGCGCACAAGTGCATAATGGCTCATAAGTTAAATAATTAATCTTAAGATTAAACTAGATTGTGGTTTACCCCCTAAACTGCATAAGGCTCGCACTAGTCATGCGAGCCTTTCTTTTGCCTGTCGGAAATGTTTTTAGTGGTTAGAAACCATTATCTCCTCCAAATTCACTACAACGCTGGGTAATCGATGTAGCCTTTTTCGTTGCCGCCGAACAGAGTGGCGCCGTCGAGATTGGATAGTTCACGGCCGTTTTGTAGGCGTGAAACGAGATCTGGATTCGCAACGAATGGGCGACCAAATGCGACGAGATCGGCGTAGCCTTTACTCAATACTTCTTCGGCGCGTTCTGGTGTGTAGCTGCCAGCGACGATGATGGTGTTAGAGAACAACTCTCTCAGTTCGACACGGAAGCTTTCAGGAATAATTGGCGCGTCATCCCAATCGGCTTCTGATAGGTGAAGATAAGCGATATTACGAGCTTGCAGTTCCTTTGACGCTTCTAAAATCGTTGGCACGATGTCTGGGCAGTTCATGTCTTTGAAGGTGATAAAGGGAGCTAAACGTACGCCTACTTTGTCAGCACCAATCGCTTCAATTACCGCATCCACGACTTCAATTAGAAAGCGAAGTCGGTTCTCACGATTGCCACCATAGTTGTCGGTGCGCTTATTTGAATTGGTTCTTAGGAATTGATCGATGAGGTAACCATTACCACCGTGGATTTCCACTCCGTTGAACCCTGCCTCGACGGCTTTCTTCGCTGAGTTCGCAAAATCTTGAACCACACGATCGATGTCTGCTTGGTTCATCTCTCTTGGTTGGATGCAATCCACCATGTTGCCGTTACCATTTTCATCAGAGATCCAAACCTGAGTTTCTATTGGCGCTAATGCTGAAGGTGCAATCGGCAACTCGCCTTTTTGAAAGGTAGGGTGTGATACTCGGCCTACGTGCCATAGTTGGCAGAATATCGCGGCACCTTGTGCTTTGGCTGCTGTTGTTACTGATTTCCAACCTTCGATTTGTGCATCGGTATAAACACCGGGTGTGAATGAGTAACCTTGAGAGTCATCTGAAATCTGTGTGGCTTCAGTGATGATTAGCCCTGCACTTGCTCGTTGTTTGTAATAAGTCGCCATCATGTCGTTTGGCACGTTTCCAGGTTGGCTAGTGCGAGCGCGTGTCATGGGAGCCATAACCACACGGTTTTGTAGTTCTAGATCTTTGAGTTCTGTTGTTTCGAATAATTTTCTCATGGTATTTACCTTGTGTCGGTCATGTGTTGATTGATTTAGCGTGCGGTGGTCACTATTTCGATTCCGCAGGGCTGAAGATTGAGTTGCTTTGTGGTTTTTCAGCTTTGTTGGCTTTCGCGATAAGCAGTAAACCAATAACAGGGACAACAACGGCTGCGAATGGAATCATTCCTGCACCTAGCTGGCTGTCGAGTACCATGCCGCCAAGGAACCCACCGAAGGCATTGGCTAAGTTAAACGCTGAGATATTCGCGGTTGCTGCTAGCTCTTGCCCTTCGCCACCGTGGTTCATTACTCGAAGCTGCATGGCAGGAACGTTCGCAAATGATGCAATACCAAAGACAAATGCAGCGGCAACGAAGAGGATTTTGTTGTCTACCACTAGGCCAACCACCACCAATGACACGATCATTGCGACAGCCCAAAACATTGAAGCTTTGCCTAGGTTTTTATCTGAAGAGCGTCCGCCCAAGGTGTTACCGATGATTAAGCCAACACCCACTATCACTAAGATCCAAGTTACGGATTCTTGACTGTAACCTGTGATGTGCATGGCGATTGGCGCAAGGTAGCCGTAAAGCGTCATGAAGCCAGACCAAGCAAAAGCGGTGATCGCTAAGCTGATCAGTAACATTGGATTTTTGAACGCTAGAAGCTGAGTTTTGATGTCTTTCGCTTCACTGTGACCGGCCGATTTAATCGAAGTCAAAATGGCAAGCATCGCGATAGTGCCAAGTGCTGCCACGGTAAAGAAAGTGGTGTGCCAGCCGAATTGCAAGCTGACCCATGTACCAGCTGGAACGCCAAGAACGTTAGCGAGTGTTAAGCCTGCGAACATTTGGCCAACGGCACGACCTGCCATTTTTTCAGACACTAAGTTGGTTGCGACAACTGCACCTATGCCATAGAAAGGACCTTGAACCAAGCCTGCGATAACGCGACTTGCCAGCAGCAATGGGTAGCTTGGCGCTAAGGCCGACAACACGTTACCGATGATGAACAGTGCCATTAAGCCAATCAGCACCATCTTCTTGTTAAAGCGAGCAAGGTAGATGGTTAAGATCGGTCCACCGATAACGATAGCCAACGCGTAGGCACTGATTAGGTAGCCAGCTTGACCTTCGGTGATCGAAAGGGATGTGGCGATTTGTGGAAGGATGCCTGCGATAACAAACTCAGCCGTGCCGATTGCAAACGCTGCGAGTGTCAGTATCCAAACTTGGAATGGGATCTTTTCTTTATGGATCGCTTCTGATTTCATAATGAAGTACCTGTGTTAATTCTTGTTTGTTAGGACGCTTAGATACACGCCCTAACGATTGTTCTTTGCTTCTTTGCTTCTTTGCTTCTTTGCGGAGTGTTAGCCGAGTAAAGCGCCGCCGTCGATATCGATGATTGACCCAGTTACGTATGGGTTATTAATTGCGAACAGGTAACCCATGGCTATCTCTGAAGGCTCACCAACCTTGCCTGCGGGTAGGTTGTTTTTGGCGTTGTCGTACATGCTTGCACGAGCGGAATCGTCCATGTTCTTATACGCTTCAGTCATGGTTAAGCCGGGGCTCACTGCGTTGACTCGAATCGGTGACAGTTCTTTTGCTAACACTTTTGTGACGCTTTCTAGCGCGGCGTTAATCGCGGTTTTAACGTAAGTGCCTGCAACGACTTTGCGTGACAGCATGCCAGTGGTAAAAGTGATTGAGCCGTTTGGAGTCATGTAACGTGCGGCGTGCTTGGCTACGTTTAAGCTTCCCCAAAACTTGGTATCAAATGCTGCTTTTGCGTCTGCGATAGAAACGTCTGTCACTTTTCCTGCGGGAGCGTATGAACCCGCGGTTATCACCAAGTGATCAAATGCACCAATCGATTCGAAGTATTCACAAACCGATTTCTCATTACTGATATCAACGCCGGTGTGTCGGCTGGCAATGTGGACTGTGTTGTCTTCGTTTCTCAATTGCATTGCTAATGCTTTGCCGATACCTGATGTTCCACCAATGATGACGAATGTGTGTTTTTCTTGGTTTGTAAGTTCGTTGTTCATGTTCTGAATTCCTGCGTGTTCTGCTGATGGTTGCCATTATATTTATTCGACTAAATTTGATAATTGGCTAAAATATGAAATCATTATTCGGATTGGCTGAATAGTAGGAGAGGTGAATGGACAAGTTTTCAGATATGACGATGTTCGTAAGCATTGTTAAGTATCACGGGTTAGCTGCGGCGGGGCGAGAGTTAGGGCTTTCTCCTGCGACCATGACAGCAAGGCTTCAGGCGTTGGAAGAGCGATATGGTGTGAAATTGCTGAACCGAAGCACAAGACATGTGTCTTTAACTGACTCTGGGGAGCTGTATCACAAGGCGTGTCTGGAGATATTGGATAATGTCAGCGAGGCTGAAAACCTGATTCAAAATGGCGTTAAAGAGGTTAAAGGCCCCTTAAAAATAGCGGCGCCGAAGGATATTGGTAAGCAGTACATTCTTCCGATCCTGTCTGAATTCTGTCAGCAATATCCCGATGTTATCCCTTACTTATATTTGGACGATCACTTATCGAATATTGCCGAATCGGGCTTGGACATTGTGATCCGCTATGGAGACTTAGTGGACAGTAGCCTTATCTCCAGACGCTTATCGCCAAGCCGACGAGTGTTGTGTGCCTCACCGGAATATCTTGCCAAGCATGGAACGCCTTTAAAGCCACAAGACTTAGCAGAACATGACTGTTTGGCCATGCTCCGCAGCAATGAAGAACTCAAAACTTGGCACTTCCAAGATCATGATATGAAGAAAGCTGTCACGGTCGTACCTAAGCGATTCTCGAATGATGGCGAAGTGATTCGATACTGGGCATTAAAAGGCGAGGGTATTGCGCTTAAATCAGTGTTGGATGTGCAAGACGATATCAATAACCAGCGCCTCGTGACGTTACTTAACGGCTACATGAAGAACTTCAATACCGCGATGTCGGTGTCCAGTGCCGACTTGAATGTGGTGTACATCAGCAAGAAGTATCAGCCAAAACGTATCCGGTTGTTTCTGGACTTTCTGTTCGAAAGATTTAGCAGCTTGATCGAGAAACCTGGCAGAGATTAATTATTGTTAATCTATTGGAAATCAAACCTCAATGCAGGTGGATTTATATTGTCATTGAAGCGTTATTGATGAAATAAAGCTTTGTTACCAATTTATCAAGTTACCGAATTGCCGTTTACCCCCTAAACTGCATCTGGCTCGCATTAGTCACGCGAGCCTTTCTTTTTTCTGACGATAAATATTTTGTTTGCGATAAAATTTATCTTCGATAAAGAGGGCTACCAGTGAAAATACTAATCATCGAAGATGACACCACCACCAGAGAATTTATTGCCAAAGGCCTTGAAGAGCATGGCTATGCGGTCGACCAAGCGGAAGATGGCAAGAAAGGCCTGATGATGGCGTTGAGCTCTGAATATCAACTGGTTGTTCTTGATCGCATGCTGCCTTACTTGGATGGTATGAAGGTGCTTTCTGCCATTAAAGCCACAGAAGAAAATTTACCGGTTTTGATTTTAAGTGCCATGGACAGTGTGGAAGATCGCGTGAATGGCCTACAAGCGGGAAGTGATGATTATTTGATAAAGCCTTTTGCGCTCGCAGAGCTTATCGCAAGGGTTGATATCATTATTAATCGGACTAAACGTCAAAGCTCTAGCGATAACGGCCTCGCGTACGATTGCCTAAAAATAGATTTACGAGCACACCGTGTGATGTGCATGAATCAAGAACTTCAACTTCAGCCTAAAGAGTTTCAACTGATTCAGTATTTCGTGGAGCACAGCGAGCAAGTGGTATCAAGAATGCGCTTGTTTGAAGCGATTTGGAGTTACCACTTCGATCCGAAAACCAATGTCATCGATGTTCATGTTGCGAACCTCAGAAGAAAGCTTGAGGAAGCTGGATGCCCGGATCTACTTCATACGGTGAGAGGGGCAGGTTATGTCCTTCGTCGATGATTACTCCCTTACTCGTTCCTCGGTATTTAAAACCTTAGTTGGGTTGTTTGTGTTGGTGACGGTGATTAATGTCATCGTGATTAGGCAGGTATACAAAGACTCCGATGCTTTTCATCGAGAACAATTGGTCAAGCAACTGCAAGATGAATCTTCTGAATTTAGCTATGTCGCCAAACAGAGCAAAGCCGATGTTGAGAAGCTACTGGCCGCTAAACAGACCTCTGACACCAACTTTTACTATCATTTGGTCGAACGCTCAAATACCCCTGCCACTGTTCCTATTTACCCTGTGAGTTCTGTCGTATCAGAGACGGCTGATATTCCAGTCGGAAATACGCATCGTCTTGTTATCGGTATTGACCAAAGAGCGGTAGAAGAATACCGCAACACCCTGATTCCCATTGTCTTCTCTGGAATAGTATTACCGATCGCTGTGATGTTGATTGCGGCTCTGTTTTTCACTGTACTTATCTTAAAGCGCTTGGAAAGAGTCAACCAAGCGATGAATCGAGTGTTGTGTGGCGAACAACGCGTAAAAATCCCAGTATCTAAGCAAGATGATGAATTTGATATTTTGGCGATCCATCTCAATTTCATGATTGAGCAGATGGCCAAAAATGAAGAGTCTTTAAAATCATTAACGGTCGGTATGGCACATGACATGCGCACTCCTATGGCTCGACTGAAATTGCGATTGGAAGAGGTGCTTTCAGATCCAACGCTGACCGAAGCACATCAAGACCAGTTTTCTGCTTGTCACGACGAGCTTGAGCTTATCTTGTCTCTGTTCAACAGCATGTTAGAGATTACCAAGTTAAATAGCGGCCAAACACCGATCGCCACAGAGCGCGTGGGCCTTGGGAAAATAGCCCAAGATGCCATCGAATTTATTAGCCCCATCGCTGAGATGAAACAGCAAAAATTGGTTTGTCGTTTAGACCAAGAGTGCGAAGTATCTGGTGATAAAAGCCTACTGTTCAGGGCTGTTTTCAACTTGGTTGAAAATGCAGTGAAGTACACGCCTGAAAAGGGAGAAATTGAAGTGGTGGTTGATTATTTTGGTGTCACGGTGGCAGACAATGGCATTGGAATTTCAGACAGCGATAAGATGAATGTTTGTCGCCCTATGTTCCGTGCTGACAAAAGCCGCACTGAGCTTGGCAATGGCCTAGGGTTATCTCTGGTTGATGCGGTAGTAAAGCGTCACCATGCTCACCTTATCTTAAGAGACAACACCCCCGGATTAAGAGCGCGCCTCTATTTTGAACGTTAACTCTAGGAATGTTTGTAGGAGGCTACGTAACACCTTAATCTTTGTTTGTTGTGTGCGTAAAAAGTCACATACGATCTATGTATTACGTTGCTCGCTGAAATCTTGATGTGGTGGAATGGCCTAATTGCAGTACAAGCCAAATGGCATTTTGACTTCCAAGCCAACAGCATTAAACACCGCCGAGTTCTATCCATACCTCGTCTAGGAAGAGAGGTACGAAATCATCGACGATATCAAATTAACGAATCCCAATATCAATGGGGAATGTTCGAATATCAAAGGCTGACACTCAATGCAGGGCTAGGGACATTATGAGGGGATCCGTCAGCGCCTGCATAACACGTTTGCTACCATGCAGATTAAGCTTAAATTTACCACTTAATGCGGTAAACCCAAAGAAACCTAGAATGCCGAGTGTAGTAAATCGTGTTGATGCGATTGTGTACGCCCAGCATGGGCATGAACTAATGAGGTGAAAGTCCTCTGTAGGAAGAT